>LBCX01000458.1 GCA_001657575.1 Bacteroidales bacterium Barb4 | reverse complement strand
CCGCCCTCTGCATCACTGCACGGGGCTATACTTCGCACGAGCATATTGAAGAGTTCGAACTCATCAACATGAACGCCCGCCTCTACGACCCTCTCATCGGTCGCTTCTTCTCGCCCGACCCCAAGATCATGGACGGCGAGACGCAAGCCCTCAACCGCTATTCCTACGCCATGAACAACCCCTTTGCCTACACCGACCCCAGCGGGGAATTCTTCGTAAGCCTGACCGTGCTGGTCGTGGGAGCCGTGATAGGTGCCGTGGCAGCAGGGGTTGCAACGGGAATTCATCTTGCCCGGTCGGGGGCATCGGCAGGAGAGATGGCATGGAAAATTCCGATGGCAATGCTTATCGGCGGCGTTGCCGGTGCGGCAGGGAGTTATGTCGGCGCGGCAATGTATGCCGTCGGCGGTGTGGTAGCCGCCCTGAGCGGTGTGGCATCCGTGGCGGCAGGCAGCCTGATCGGTTCGACCTCTTCCTTTCTCACGGGGGGGAACACGCTTTCCGTCGGCTTGCTGTCCTATAACTTTAACAGGGGAGGCTTGGATAATCCTTTCGGAAGCGTTCAGCAAAGCATATTCTCCGCGCTGGATATTGCCGGGATGGTGTTGCCGGCTGTCGGGGCTGCCCACTCGTCCTTGACAAAGACGGCGAGGAGCACGCGGGCTGCCTCTCCGGTTCAGGCTGCTGAAGCTGCTGAACCGTTACCGGTTCAGGCTGCTGAAGCTGCTGAACCGTTATCAGCGAGAAACAGACAGATTATGATGGCTGCCAGGGATGTTGATCTTGATCGCGGCGGCAGACTCCTGGGAGGAGCAGGCGAGGAAGCCCACCAACCACGCATGATCGACCCAGAGACGTTTGTACCTATGAGGGCGGACAAACCTACCACACACATCCGAAAGAATGTGGTAACGCCCGAGAATCATAAGTTAAGAGAGAGACTGTATCAAAGCCACGCACGCAATACAAAACTTAGTAAAGCAGAAGCAACGGGGCGGAATATTCGCCGGCATGAGTTTAGGACAACTGATACCTATTACATGGAGGAGCTTTCGGCAGAGCGCGCGCTTGTTCCGAATAAAGTTGTTAGTAGAGCCATTGAAAGAATGTCAGTGAATCAATCTGCGGATGTTGTCAGGGAAATAGAAGTTACAGTAAAAGTTATTCGAGAAAATTATATAGGTTTCCCCTATTCCAGACTCACACTAAGAAATATGAGAAGATTTATAAATACTCATTTTAATACGGCATCCATTAATGGCAAAACGTATATATCTCTTACTCTGCCTCCGTTGTGACGATAAATACAGTCATACATCCCTGACAGGTTTTATAATCCCTAACAGGGTTTGAAACCCTGTTAGGGATATATGTTACGCAGAAGCCCCGAAGGGGCAAAAGATTTCAGCCCCACATGGAGCGCAGCGGAATGTGGGGTCAGCGGAATGTGGGGTCAGCGGAATGTGGGGTCAGCGGAATGTG
>LBCX01000137.1 GCA_001657575.1 Bacteroidales bacterium Barb4 | reverse complement strand
TGAAATCGGGCGTCCTTACAGGACGCTACCGTGTCGCCCATTCTGCAACTCTGCCATCAGGATAAAATACCCTGCCGTCAGGATAAGATTACCCCGTTTTTACATCTTGATGTAAAGACGAGGGTTTTGTTTACCTGCCAAGCCTGCGGATTATTACTTTTGTCGTCTTAAACGACCGCTGTTATGAGCCGCATCCCCGATTTCAAAACCCTTGTGCTGAGGGATACTTCCTTTGCAAGTCTGATGAATAAGCGTATCTATAATGTACTGCTTATTGCCACCAAATATGATGCCTTCATGCTGGAGGACGACGGGCGGGTGGACGAACAGATATTCAATGAATATACTTCGCTGAGCTTGCGCTATCCCCCCCGCTTTACGCAGGTTACGGGTAAAGAGGAGGCACTTGCCGAGCTGAACAGCCGCAGCTTCGAGCTGATTATCTGTATGCCGAACATGGACGATCGCGATATGTTCGCCGCCCCCAAGGAGATTAAGAAGCACTATCCCGCCATTCCCATTGTTGTGCTCACGCCCTTCTCGAAGGAAGTGCGCAAAAGGCTGGCGGACGAGGATACGGAGGCTGTCGATTACGTTTTCAGCTGGCTGGGCAACGCCGAACTGCTCCTTGCCATCATCAAGCTGATTGAGGACTCAATGAACATACCGGACGACACGGCAAACGTCGGCATCCAGATTATCCTGCTCGTGGAGGATTCCGTCCGCTTCTATTCCTCCACACTGACTCACCTCTACAAGTTCGTGCTCGAACAGAGCCGCGAGTTCTCCAAAGAAGCCTTAAACGACCATCAGCGCACGCTCCGTATGCGCGGTCGTCCCAAAATCATGCTGGCGCGTACCTACGAGGAAGCTGTCGCTCTCTTCGACCAATACCGCAACAACATTCTGGGCATTATCTCGGACATGAGCTTTACGAACAAGGGGGTGAAAGACCCCTTTGCCGGTCGTGCTTTCGGGCAATACGTGCGCGATTCGGGGCTGACCATCCCCTTCATCTTGCAGTCTTCCGAAGCCTCAAACGCCGTCATCGCCGAAGATCTGGGTGCCTCTTTCATTGACAAGAACTCCAAAAGCTACCCCCAAGACCTGCGCAAGAAGATCACGCGCCATTTCGGTTTCGGCGACTTCATCATCCGCCGCCCCGACACAAAGGAGGAAATCATGCGCATCAGGGACTTGAAGGATTTGCAGCAAAAGATATTCCTCATACCGGAAGACTCCCTTGCCTACCACCTTTCCCGCAACCATTTCTCCCGCTTTTTCTACTCTCGCGCCATGCTTCCGCCCGCTGAGGTGCTGAAACAGATCAAGGTGAGCGATTACGCCGACTTGGGCGAAGCCCGGCGGATGATTTTCGACCTTATCGTGCAATACCGGCGGATGAAGAACACCGGTGTCGTTGCCGTCTATCTGAAAGAACGCTTCGACGAGTACAGCTACTTCGCCCGCATCGGCAACGGCTCGCTGGGCGGCAAGGGGAGAGGCCTCGCCTTTATGGGTGCCATGATTAAGCGTTACCCCGAATTAGACTGCGGCAACCTTGCCGTCACCATTCCCAAAACGGTCGTCATTTGCAGCGACATCTTCGACAAGTTTATGGAGGCTAACGACCTCTACCCCATCGCCCTGAGCGATGAGGAGGACGAGGCTATCCTCCGTGCCTTTCTTCGCGCCGAACTGCCGGCACAGCTGACGGAAGACTTGCCGTCTTTCTTCGAAGTGGTCAAAGCTCCCGTCGCCGTCCGTTCGTCAAGCCTGCTGGAAGATGCGCACTATCAGCCCTTTGCCGGCATCTATTCCACCTATATGGTACCCAAGGTGGAGGACAGGGAGGAGATGCTCCGCATCGTCGGCGATGCCGTCAAAGCCGTCTATGCCTCTGTCTTTTACAAGGACAGCAAAGCCTATATGACGGCAACTTCCAACCTCATTGATCAGGAAAAGATGTCCGTCGTCTTGCAGGAAACCGTCGGCACAGCCTACGGCAGCCGCTTCTACCCTGCCATCTCCGGCGTAGCCCGTTCCCTCAACTTCTACCCCACAGGCAACGAACAGCCGGAAGACGGCATCGCCAGCATCGCCCTCGGACTGGGCAAATACATCGTGGACGGCGGGCAGACCCTGCGCTTTTCCCCCCGACACCCGCACAACGTGCTGCAAACAAGCTCCCCCGAATACGCTCTGCGCGAAACGCAAACCCGCTTCTACGCCCTCGACTTGGACAACCTCGCCGACAATTTCTCTGTCAATGATGCCTTCAATCTTCTGCGTCTCCCCCTCAAGGAAGCCGATGCCGACGGCTCTCTCCGCTACCTCGTTTCCACCTACGATTTCGCCGATCAGGTCATACGCGACGGCTACTATCCGGAAGGGCGCAAACTCCTCACCTTCGCCAACATCCTCCGCGATGAAGTCTTCCCCCTCGCCGATACATTGGACAAACTCCTGCACATCGGACAGGAGGAAATGGGGCGACCCGTAGAGATCGAATTTGCCGTAAACCTCCGTCCCGGCACTCCGCCCGATGCTCTCTTCTATCTCCTGCAAATCCGCCCCATCGTGGACAACAAGGACGTCGTCACCGAAGACCTTGCGCCATCCGACGGCGAGGAAACCCTCATCACCTCCAACAGTGCATTGGGTCACGGCATCATCTCCGACGTCTGCGACATCGTCTATGTAAAAACAGCTTCTTTCAATCCCTCTGCCAACCGCCAAATCGCCTACGAAACGGAGTGCCTCAACCGCCGCTTCACGGAGGAAGACAGGGGCTACATCCTTGTCGGTCCCGGTCGCTGGGGCAGTGCCGACGACTGGCTGGGCATCCCCGTCAAATGGCCGCACATCAGCAACGCCCGCGTCATCGTGGAATGTGGCTTGGACAACTACCGCGTTGACCCCAGCCAGGGCACGCACTTCTTCCAAAACCTGACTTCCTTCGGTGTCGGCTACTTCACCATCAACCCTTACATCAACGATGGCACTTTCGACGAAGCCTTCCTCAACGCCTGCCCGGCAACAACGGAGACCGACCACCTGCGCCATGTCCGCTTCCCCGCCCCCCTCATCGCCAAAATGAACGGCAGAAAGAGCCAAGGGGTTATACTGAAACCGCAAGTATTCTGCTGAGTCTTTGCGTTGTTCTTACCCCCGATTGTTTACATTTGCCCCGCCTTTGACGGACAGACCTGTTACGCCGTAAAATATACAGTTAACCGTTTATCATTAATCGTTACTGCCGCATGAAGCCCCTGCTTATCGCCACTCTTACCCTTGCAACCCTGATTTCCTGCTCCAATCAAAAGCAGCAATCGCCCGAAACGGCGTATCCCATGTTTTGGACATGGATGGACTATAATCCCTCCATGAACTTTGATTCCGTTTGCGCCGTGATGCAGGAAACAGGCATTGACGGCGTGATGCTGAATGCCGCAACGCCGGATGATTACCGCAAAGCCGTGCCCGTCGCCCGTAAATACGGCATTGAGGTATATGCGTGGCTTTGGACGATGAATTTGGAGCACGACCGCGACAGGATTGTAAAGGAACATCCCGACTGGCTGAGCGTAAACCGGCTGGGGCAAAGTCTGGCAGACACGACTGCCTATGTAGGCTACTACAAGTTTCTATGCCCTGCCCTGCCCGAAGTGCGCCAATATATTAAGGAGAATGTGCGGGAATATTGCAAGGTGAAGGGACTGGGCGGTATTGCCATCGACTACCACCGTTTTGTGGACGTTATCCTGCCCTCCACGTTGTGGGCTAAGTATGATGTCGTTCAGGATAGAGAGTATCCGGAATGGGACTACGGTTATCACCCCGCCATGCTTGCCAAGTTCAAGGAACTGCACGGCTATGACCCGCGCGAGCAGGACGACCCGTCGGCGGACGAGCAGTGGTTGCAGTTCCGTTGCGACCAGATAACGGAAGTTGCCAATGAAATTGCGGAAGTCGTTCATTCCTTCGGAAAGGTCATGGCAGCATCGCCTTTCCCTACTCCCAGAATGTCACGCCAAATGGTGCGTCAGGACTGGGGAAAGTGGAATCTTGATATCGTCTTCCCGATGGTCTATCACAACTTTTACACGGAAGACCCGAGCTTCATCTCCGATTGCACCATTGAGAACGCAAGGGACAAAAACCCGCAAACGACGCTCTACTGCGGTCTTATGGCGCGGGACACAACCGCTATGATTGACTATATGGACGAGGCTTTGAACAATGGTGCCGAAGGTATCGCCATTTTCACGGTTGATGCGTTGCGCTCACCCGAAGTGCGCCGACTTTTCCGCGCTTATACCGACAGGGCACGCGAGCGGCGGGCTGAGGCTGCCTTTATCCCTGCCTTTGCCGCAGGCGCGGGCGGCGTAAATACCAACCCGTTTGAAAAAGAAGGCGTCATGCGTCTTGTCCGCCAAAAAATGCAGGAATATGCCGAAAGCGACAATCTCCAATTGAGCGAATACACATTAGTTGAAGAATACGGTGCCGCAAAACACTATCAAGTGACCGAAGCAAATACCCGCATAACCTTTGATGTAACTTTCTACTTCTACGGCGGCATCCTCTCCGGCTGGATCGTTTCCCCCAAGCCTGTTAATCATTAACAGATGTTACGCAGATACCCTGAAAGGGCATTTGCGTAATATCAGTCATTAATCATTTACAAAGAAGTGAAGAGGCAATTGGCTATATTAGGTTCGACAGGTTCGATAGGCACACAGGCTTTGGAGGTCGTGAGCGAACATCCAGACAAGTTTGAAGTCTATGCGCTGACGGCAAACAATCAGGTGGATTTGCTGATCAATCAAGCCCGTACTTTCATGCCCGACGTGGTGGTTATCGCCAACGAGCAGAAGTACCCCGAACTGAAAGAGGCTTTGGAAGACCTCCCCATCAAGGTATGGGCAGGTGCGGACGCCATCGCACAGGCGGCACAAGCCGAACCCGTCCATATCGTACTCACCGCCATGGTGGGCTATGCAGGATTGAAGCCGACCGTCGCCGCCCTCAAAGCCGGCAAGGCGATAGCATTGGCAAACAAGGAAACGCTGGTGGTCGCCGGCGAACTGATTACCGCTTTGGCAACAGAGCACAAATCCGCCATATTTCCCGTTGATTCGGAACATTCGGCTATCTTCCAATGCCTCGCAGGAGAGTGGGACAATCCTGTGGAAAAGATACTGCTGACAGCCTCCGGCGGTCCCTTCCGCACCAAGTCTTTGGAGGAATTGGCTACGGTCACAAAGGCGCAAGCCTTGCAACACCCGAACTGGACGATGGGCGCAAAAGTCACCATCGACTCCGCCTCCATGATGAACAAGGGTTTTGAGATGATTGAAGCCAAATGGCTGTTCGGTCTCTCGCCGGAGCAGATAGAGGTGCTTGTCCACCCCCAATCCGTCATCCATTCGATGGTGCAGTTTGAAGACGGTGCGGTGATAGCCCAGCTGGGCATCCCCGATATGAAGCTGCCCATCGCCTACGCTCTCTCCTATCCCGTGCGGCTGAAAAGCAAAGCCCCCCGCCTTGATTTCCGACAATACGCCACCCTCACCTTTGAAGAACCCGATGCGAACCGCTTCCGCAACCTCGCCTTTGCCTATCATGCCATACGGACGGGCGGCAATATGCCCTGCATACTGAATGCGGCAAACGAGATAGCCGTTGCCGCTTTCCTGCGCGACGAAACCGGCTTCCTCCAAATGAGCGACATCATAGAACAAGCTATGGCGAAAGCCTCTTTCATTCCCGCCCCCGAATATGACGACTATGCCGCAACGGATGCCGAAGCGCGGCGGATAGCCACCGAACTGATTAAACACAAGTAAATTAAATATGGAAGTAGTTTTGATTAAGGCATTACAGCTCATCCTGAGCCTCTCTATTCTGGTAGTGGTACACGAGTTCGGGCATTTCCTCTTCGCCCGCCTCTACAAGGTGCGCGTAGAGAAGTTCTACCTCTTTTTTGACCCTTGGTTTTCCCTTTTTAAATACAAACCGAAGAACGGCGAGACCGAATACGGCGTCGGCTGGCTGCCGCTGGGCGGTTACTGCAAAATATCGGGCATGATAGACGAAAGTATGGACAGGGAACAAATGGCTAAGCCTCCGCAGCCGCATGAGTTCCGCTCCAAACCTGCCGGACAGCGGCTGATGATAATGGTCGCCGGCGTCCTGTTCAACTTTATTCTGGCACTCTTCATCTACTCGATGGTACTGCTCGCATGGGGTGACACCTACCTGCCGCTCAAAAACATGAAGCACGGCATGTATTACAGCGAAACCTTCCGCAACGTCGGCTTTCAGGACGGCGACATACTCCTCTCCGCCGACGGCATGGAGCTGGAACGCTTTGGCACCGAAACCCTCCGTTCCGTCGTGGAAGCGCAGGCGGTAACGGTGCTCCGCGATGGCACGCCCGTTTCCCTGCCCATCCCCGCCGACATGATGCAACGCTGTATGCGCGACAAGCAGGGCTTTGCCTCCGTCCGCTTCCCCATGATTGTGGAAAGCCTGTCGCAAAAGGATTCCCCCGCCGCCCTTGCCGGCATGTTACCCAGCGACACCATCCTTTCGATTGACGGCACACCAACCCTCACCCTTTTTGAAGTACGCGAAATGCTTGACGGAAAGAAAAGCCAGCCGGTCACCGTCGGCATCAACCGTAAGGGTATTGAGCAAAGCCTGACCCTGACCACCGACACCGCCGGTAACATGGGCATTTTCATCCTCAACAACCCCGACGCCATCTACCAGACCGTCACCGCCTCCTACGGCTTCTTCGACTCCTTCCCCGCCGGTATCCTCTTGGGTGTGAACACCCTCAAAGGCTACGTGAACGACATGAAATACGTCTTCACCAAAGAGGGAGCCTCCAACTTGGGCGGTTTTGGCACCATCGGCAACCTCTTCCCCGCCGAATGGGACTGGCGGCAGTTTTGGGAGCGCACAGCCTTCCTCTCCATCATCCTCGCCTTTATGAACATCCTGCCCATCCCTGCGCTGGACGGCGGACACGTCATGTTCCTCCTCTACGAAGTCATCGCCCGCCGCAAGCCCGGCGACAAGTTCCTCGAATACGCGCAGATAGCCGGCATGGCACTCCTGTTCGCCCTCCTCATCTATGCCAACGGCAACGACCTTTTCCGCCTCTTCTTCAAATAACATAACGACGGGCTATAACGATGCGCACCCCTCGGTGCAGCCGGCTGCTGATTATGAGTACGTGGTGTAAATTGGTTTATATTAAATCTGTTACACGGTCGTCCCGAAGGGACGGAAGATTTCAGCCCCACATGAAGCGCAGAATGTGGGGGAATGTGGAGGAATGTGGGGTTTACGGATAACGCCGTCAGGAAAGTTCTGAAAGAATGATACAAAATGCAACATATACTGTTCGGTCGTTCTTTCAGAACTTATCGGTAATCGCCCTTTTAACCCCACATTCCGCTATGCTCCATGTGGGGCTGAAATCGGGCGTTCTTTCAGAACTCCACCGTGTCACCCATTCCGTAAACCCCACATTCCGCTTCGCTGCCTGTGGGGCTGAAATCTTCCGTCCCTTCGGGACGACTGTGAAACATTCATGTGTTCCGCTTTGCCATAACATTTCCCTTTCCGCTTGAACCTTGCCAAATAATGCCGGATTCTACTGTTGTATCCCTCAACGTTTAGTTTGCAAATGTTTTTCCGCAGGGATAAATTCCCTGTAACTTTTCCAATAATCAGAACAATAGAATGAAACATCCAGTTCCCTGACAGTTTCCCACAATTTCAATCCGGTTCGTGTGGAGCGGTCTCCGCACCCAACAGTAGTTTTTTTTGACCTGTGTACGCGTGTATTTCATC
>LBCX01000457.1 GCA_001657575.1 Bacteroidales bacterium Barb4 | reverse complement strand
CTTCGCTTTACGTCGGGCTGAAATCTTCCGTCCCTTCGGGACGACCGCGCAACAGATTTAAGTTGATACAGTTTTTTCGTTGGAGGAACCAAGCGATGCCGTTATACTCTTTGCATACCGATCCGTTGCGTGCCGTTTGGCGTATGGATGAAAGCAGCGGCGAACTGCTTGCCAAATTTGAGCATAAGGCGGCTTGTGAACGGGCTTTGGACGGGCTTGGCACGGAGGCACGCCGTGCGGAGAGGCTTGCTTCCCGTCTTTTGGTGAAGGAGTTGCTGGGTGAAGAGATTCCGATTGTCTATCGCTCCAATGGGGCACCTTGTCTGTTTGACAATCCGTTGCATATCAGTATTTCTCATACGAAGGGCTACGCGGCGCTTCTTGTGCAATCCGAACCTTTTGCGGGTATTGATATTGAACGCCGTGGCGAGCGTGTGCTTACTATACGTGAGCGTTTTCTTTCCGCCGGTGAGCTGGGGGCAATAGATTTGCTGCATGAGGCAGATCATTTGCTTGTTCACTGGTGTGCCAAAGAGGCTTTGTTTAAGATGGTGGGGGAAGAGGGGGTTAATTTCCGTACTCAGTTGCATGTAAATCCGTTTCCTTTTGCACTGTCGGGCACGATTACGGGGAGTGAAAGCCGCAGTTTGCAGGGGAGGGCTTTTTCGCTTGGTTATACGGTGGAAGAGGAATTTGTATGGGTATGGAGTAAAGAGGGCTTTTATTTATCATCGTAATGACCGCAGGCGGCATGTACCGTAACGGTTGCCGCTTCATCGTTTATCGTATAGAGTAAGCGGTGCTTGCCGGTTAGCTCGCGCGACCAACAGCCGGCATAGTCATACTTCATGCGCTCAGGATTGCCGATGCCCGTTTCGGGATGCTCCTTTAATTCTTCCCATATCCGGATGAGCCTTTTTTCTGCCTGCTTATTTCCCGACTTGCGCAGTTTCGCAATATGTTTTTCTGCTGCCGGGGAGGTAATGACCTCGTAAGTCATAGACCCAAAAGTTCTTTCAGCCTTTCTGTGGTCATTACCCTGCCCAATCCTGCTTCGATCTGTGCCATAGATTCTGCCAGCATGGCGTCAAATTCCTCTTTGGTGTAGATGTAATCCCATTCATCCTTGACTGCTTTGGTTTTGGCAGGGGATGAAACCGCTTGCTTGTTGCCCTTGAACTTCTTGCGGCTGACGACTGTTGCTTCCATAACGATAACTGTTTAATGATTGTTGAACGTGGGCGCGAAGGTAAAAGAAAACGGGACGTCTCACGACGTCCCGTCCTCACAACTATATTATTTATTTATTCAAAGAGACTAACCTTAGCCCTAACAGGGTTTAGAACCCTGTTAGGGCTTATCGTATGTTTATCGAACGATAAACTTCGTAACCGTCTTACCGGCATTCAGGATATAGAAGCCCGGAGCCAAAGTAACAGCCTTCTGCACTTCACTGCCTGATACCGTAAACTTGGCGGCAGTCTTGCCGTTCA
>LBCX01000136.1 GCA_001657575.1 Bacteroidales bacterium Barb4 | reverse complement strand
GTCTTCGGCTACGGCACCCCTGCCCATTACGGTCTTGCCGATAATCAGTGTCGGACGTGCCGCCTCAGCTTTGGCTTCCGTCAGTGCCCTGCGGATTTCCCCCGCATCATGACCGTTGACGGTCAGCACCTTCCAGCCCCATGCCTCGTACTTCGCAGCGGTATCTTCGCTCGTCACTTCCTCCACCTTCGTGGAAAGCTGTATGTTATTGGAATCATAATACATAATAAGGTTGTCCAGTCCCAGCGTGCCGGCAATCCGTCCAGCCCCCTGAGAGATTTCCTCCTGAACGCCGCCGTCGGAAATATAGGTGTAGATTGTCTGGTTCATCCGCTCGCCAAACCGCGCCTTCAAAAACTTGGCGGCAATCGCCGCTCCGACAGCCAGCGTATGCCCCTGTCCCAAGGGACCGGATGTGTTCTCTACCCCCCGCTTCACATCCCGTTCGGGATGCCCCGGCGTAGGACTGCCCCACTGCCGGAACTGCGCCAGCTCCTTCGTCGTATATTTCCCTGCCAATGCCAGCACGGCATACAGCATCGGCGACATGTGTCCTGGATCAAGGAAGAACCTGTCCCTCCCTTCCCACTCCGGACGCTTGGGGTCATACACCAAAAACTCCGTAAACAGCACGTTCACGAAGTCCGCCCCCCCCATCGCCCCGCCGGGATGCCCCGACTGTGCCTTTTCAACCATTGCCGCCGCCAAAATACGAATGTTATCCGCCGCCCTTTCCATTACCTTGTGTTCATTCATGGTATATATCCTGTATTTATTTGTTAATGTATCTGCTGTTAAGCCATGCAAACGTACATAATAAATTGACAATGGAAATGGAGAGGCAATAATTAATGATAAGGGTATCCTTTTTTAAGAAAAGGCTTTGCACAATGTACGCCAAATAAAAAAGGCTGCCTTGCGGCAACCTTTTGATGTATGAAGAAACGCTCAACAATTTAGTCAACGTTCAATGTGATACGTTTGAAAGAAGTAACCGTTAAGTCTTTATTCTGCTTTTTCAGATACTGCTCAATAGTCACTTTGTTGTCCTTTACAAACTCCTGTTGCAAGAGCGTGAAGTCCTTGTAAAACTTCTGCAAAGCACCTTCTGCAATGCGGTCTAAGAGGTTTTCCGGTTTACCGGACTGACGGGCTTTATCGCGGGCAATTTCCAGTTCCTGATCAATTGTTTTCTTTTCCACTTCGTCCGGACGGACAGCCACGGGGTTCATAGCCGCCACCTGCATGGCTACGTCGCGGGCTACCTGACGTTCCAGCGGCAGGTTAAATGCCACAATGGTCGCCAATTTGTTTCCCGGATGTATGTAAGAGATGGTGGAAGCCCCCTTTACAAATTCGTAGAAGCCGAGTTCCATCTTTTCGCCAGTCACGCCAATACGGTCTGTGATATGTTCCTGTATGGAACGACCGTCGGCAAAAGTAGCTGCCAGAAGTTCCTCCAACGAAGCCGGCTTTTTGTCCAACGCCGTTTTCAGGATACTTTCCGTCAGGGCAACAAAGTCGCCGTTCTTGGCAACAAAGTCGGTTTCACATTTCAAGGCAACGACAGCGGCAAATCCGCCCTCTTCCTTCGCCAGCACACAGCCTTCGGAAGCATCGCGATCCGAACGCTTGGCGGCAACTGCCTGCCCTTTCTTACGGATGATTTCCATTGCTTTTTCGAAATCACCATCCGCTTCTTGCAAAGCATTTTTACAATCCATCATTCCGGCACCGCTCATTTTGCGCAGGTGGGAAATATCTGCCATGGTAACAGCCATTTTTCTTTTTCTTTTATTTTTAGGAGTTAGTAGTTGGGAGATAGAAGTTGGGAAACGAAGTTCTAACTTCTAACTCCCAACTTCTAAATTCAAAATTGTTATTCTTCTTCGCTTTTTGCGGGAGCCGGCTCTACTTCATTGGCTTCCGGTGTTTTTTCCTCTTCTTTTTCAGCATGTTCTTTTTTGGCAGAGGAGCGGGCGCGGCGTTCTTTCTTGGAGGCTTCTTCGCCTTCGCCGGCGGCTTCGGCATCGATTCTTTCGATTTTGCGCTCTTCGAGGCCCTCCTTCATGGCTTCGCAGATTGCGTCCAAGATAACTTCTATTGATTTGGTAGCGTCATCATTGGAGGGAATGATGTAGTCGATGTCGGCAGGGTTGGAATTGGTATCAACCATAGCGAATACGGGGATACCCAAGCGGTTGGCTTCGCGCACGGCGATATGCTCTTTCATCACGTCCACAACGAACAGGGCGGAAGGCAGGCGGTTCAAATCAATGATAGAGCCTAAGTTCTTTTCCAGTTTGGCGCGTTGGCGGGTGATTTGGAGCTTTTCCCGTTTGGAGAGATTATCAAATGTACCGTCTTTGGTCATCTTGTCGATGGTGGTCATCTTCTTGATTGCCTTGCGGATAGTCGGGAAGTTGGTCAACATACCACCCGGCCAGCGTTCAATCACGTAAGGCATCCCTACGGATACCGCCTTGTCGGCAAGCACCTGTTTGGCTTGTTTCTTGGTAGCGACGAAGAGGATTTTTTTCCCTTGACGCACCATGCTTTTCAGGACGGCCGCCGCTTCGTCCACTTTGGCAACTGTTTTATATAAATCAATGATGTGGATACCATTACGCTCCATGAATATATACGGAGCCATCGCAGGGTTCCACTTTCTTTTTAAGTGTCCGAAGTGTACGCCTGCTTCTAATAACTGATCAAAATTAACTCTTGACATTTTCTTTTTAATTAATCGTTTACATTCTTTTGTCTGATTCAACCGCCGGGTAGTCCTTCCGCCTATCTGCAGGTAAAAGAAATCCCGACAATTTAGATACTAAACGCTGTGCATCTGTAAGATACTCGCAAATAGCATTAACGCTTGCTGAACTGGAATCTCTTACGAGCTTTGGGACGTCCCGGCTTCTTACGTTCAACAACGCGCGGGTCACGGGTTACGAAACCTTCCGCCCTCAACGCCGGTTTGTCTTCCGGATTGATTTTTATCAGTGCGCGGGCAATAGCCAGACGGGCTGCTTCCGACTGTCCCTTGAAACCGCCGCCGTCCAGATTGATCTTGATGTCATACTGTTCGGCAACGTTCAGCTTGTTAAGCGGCTGCTTCACGATGTACTGAAGGATGGAGGAAGGGAAATAGATTCCCAAGTCGCGCTTGTTGATGGTTATTTTACCGGTGCCGTCGCTTACGTAAACGCGGGCTATCGCAGCTTTACGCCTTCCTATTGCATTTATTACTTCCATTTGCGGATTATTTATATGAGTTTATATCGATTGACTTGGGCTGTTGGGCTTCATGCTTGTGCTCCGTCCCTGCATAGACATGCAGATTTTTCACGATGGCGGCACCCAAGCGGTTCTTCGGCAACATGCCTTTCACCACCTTGCGGAACAAGCGGTCTTCGCCCTTTGCCAGCAACTTCGCGGGAGTATCCTCACGCTGTCCGCCGGGGTATCCGGTGTATCTCAAATAAATACGGTCGTTCCACTTGTTTCCCGTGAGAACGATCTTGTCTGCATTGATAACAATCACGTTATCGCCACAATCAACATGCGGAGTAAAGTTCGGTTTGTACTTCCCGCGCAGGAGCTTTGCCACTTTGGAGCAAAAACGTCCCAACGTCTGGCCGGTTGCATCCACAACCACCCATTCTTTGTTTACAGTTGCCTTGTTTGCAGAAATGGTCTTAAAACTTAAAGTATCCACTGCTTAAAAATTAATTAATTAATAACTCAAAAACCAAGTTTACCCCCTCTGTATCACCACTACCGGACACGAAAGCAATAATACATCAAGACTAAACCCATAGTACATTTCGGATAATAAACGGCTCGCAAAGGTATTTCTTTTCTCCAATGCGCAAAATGAAATATGAAATTAGTCGCAAGGGGAAAAAGGAGGCAGAAATACTTTACGAAAGCCCGGCTTCTTCAATCCGTTTTGGACATCAGGATGGCTCTATCATTTACCTAAAAAATTCTCTGCGGTATAAACAGCAGAAACGCCCAGCCTCACGGCAAGACGCTCCTTAACAATTAAATCCTTACTATGAAAAAGTTGAAGTTTCTTTTTTTCAAGCCCGATTTCAGGACAGACAACGCCGCATTTTTAACCGTGTTATCGCTTGCAGTATCAAATTCGTTTATACATTTACGGCTTACTTCATCTTTTTGTCGATGAAATAAGTCTCTTCATAGTTGAAGGGATTGTAAGGAAAGGGAACGCCCCACCTGTGAAGGTAGGGCGTTTCGCTTTTCCCCCCTCCCATTGAGTTTAAAAGCCCTAAAAGGGCAAAAGATTTCAGCCCCACGTAAAGCGAAGCGGCACGTAGGGTTTACGGGACGATACCGGCAAGAGAGTTCTGAAAAAACGATATATTCTGTCATCCTTTCAGGATACACTTGGTGGTATTTTCCTTAACCCCACATTTCGCTGCGCGCATGTGGGGCTGAAATCTCCCGTCCTTCGGGACGACCGTGATACCCTCTCTAAACAGGCATTTCGCAGGGATGTAACCTAATCATTTAATACCTAATTGTTCCAATATATCTCTTGTAAGTTTTGATAATGGTCGCTTGCAGTGGTCTGCAGTTTCTATATAATTTCCCCAAATGCACCTGTCTATTTCTGCGGGTGTTTTTCCCAATCCGCTAAATGACTGAATCAACGAATCGTAATAGTCAGCATTATAGGCTTGTGCTTTGTCTATTATTTCTTCTACATAATCTATATGTTGATTGTATAGTTCTTTTAATCCGAAAACCGTAATATTATCATTCTCTAAAGAAAAATCTACTTTAATATGTTTTTTGTCTAAAATCACAGGCATCTTCGTGTCTTCATCTTTTAGCACAAACTTATATTTATCTCCGAACTCGTCCAAATATGGATTTATCTCTATTGGTTCATTTTTTTTTAGATCATTACAGGTATGACAAGACGGGATTAGATTGTAAAATGATAAAGCCAAATATGGACGTTCTGACTTGGGGTGAAAATGGTCAAATTCAGGACGAGTTGTTTTTTTATCATTCCTTTTTTGTTTTTCTACTTTTTGTTTTTCTTTTGTTATTATGAAAGTATATTGCCGATTGCAATACGGACAAACCTTTACATCAAGTTTTTCTGCTAACCAATTTCCTATTTTCCGTTTATAAAATAATTTTTTATACAGATTAATCATATAAATTTTAAATTCGCTAAGGCCATTTTGGCCTAATTCGAAAAATTCTTTCTTTATATCTTCAAAATCAATAGGTGGAGCAATAATTATTCTGTCTCGATTCTTTATCCAATAATTCTGTATTGGGTTTTCTTTAATCTCTTCATCAAATTTTATTTCATTCAATTTGGATAAATACTCATTCTTAATCTCCTCAATATTTGCTCTATTTATCTTTATCATTGATTTGCTTTTTCAAGTTTTTCGATTCTATTCTTCAATGTTTTAATCTCTTTATTTGTTGCTTCACAAAGTGCAAGTTCTTTGTACAATTTCAGTAATTGACTTCTAATAAACGGCTCGCTAACCAACTTAATTTCTGTGTAAAGATTTTCATCTATCTCGCCGTTATAAAGTTGTTTAAACATCTTATTAATTCTCTGTTTGGCAAACTCTCCAATAGTGCCATTAAGAAAAAAAGCATTTTGCAATAAACTGTGAATATTTGCACCGAAAGTATCTTCTTGCATTTCGTCACACTGCCGTCCTTCCTTCAAAAAAAGAACATTACATTTTGGAATATCTGACAAAATAAATGGCGAATGGGTAGCTGCAATAATATTTATTCCCTCTATATGCTGAAACTTCATGTTTTCTATACAATTGATAAGGTAGTTGATAAATTGACGCTGATATTCAGGGTGAAAATACAATTCAATTTCGTCTAAAATTATACATATATACTTGTACTTCACTCGTTGATCTTTTATTATTGAATTGAGGTTCCTAATATGGTATAATATAGAACTAACCATATATATCAATTGGTGTTCTCCCGAACTGATTCTTTCCCAAGGATAAGGTTTAATATCATTCTTGTTTTTCTCTTTAAGTAGTATTTCCGTTTTGAAAATCGGACAAGGAACCATATCAATATAGTTCCATTTATTTTTTGTCTTTTTTTTAATAGACGAAGCAAATTTTTCAATAGTATAGTTTTTCGCTTTAATATGTCTATTTTCTAAAAATGCTATTGTTCGTCGAATTCTAAAAGCAATATGGCTTTTATCGGTGTTTATTTCTTTGATAAAAAGATTAAGTTCTAAATATCTTTTTTCGTCCCAATCTTGATTATTCTTTATACTTAAACATGCAGAATGATCTAATATAGAATCGTATGTTTGTGCTATTGAAATAGTTTTGTATGTAAGGTATAAAACGGCAGTATTATACTCTTCATCCATTTTTGACTTGAAATGGTAAATTTCATTCCATTGCTTTATTATATACTCCTTCAAATTATCAAAAAAATCATCTTCGTATTCTTCTTGACATTCATCTTTCCATTTTTTTATAATTTTGTCATACTTTCTCTTTACACTATCTTTATCTAATGTAATATTTAGAGAATGAACAGTATAATTTTCATTAATGTCTGTGAAGTTTTTATTTTTATTTTTATCATCATTAAAAAATAAAGAAATTAATCTGTCTTTTGCAAGTTTATTTTCACTACTAATATCTATAGTTCCTTTTGTTCTTTTCGGATTTAATACTGCCGGTGTTTGGTATCCGTCATTCTTATGAAAAAGTCCGTTTAGCCAGCAAGTATCTTCGGTTTCTTTATCTTCCCATTCTTCTTTGTACTCAAGTGTATTTAAGGCATATAAGGAATAATTCATTAGAATTGTATAATAAAAATATTCTCCTAAATTCTCTTTATTTTCAGATATTGGAATCCATTCATTGTCAATATATTTTTGGAATAAGATACTTTCTTCTTCATCTTTTGTTTGCTGCACTTGATAGAGTATATCATCTATTTTAAAATACAGTTCGGCACGAATGCCCTTTATCCAATTTAAGCTTGCGCTAGTATCATTTAGAAGAAAACGATAGGCAAGATTATTAATCATCCGTAATATTATATCAATAAGAGCACTTTTCCCGCTTCCATTTTTGCCAACTATTGCACTAATAGAAATCTTCTTGCCGAAGAAGTCATCTTTTAATGGATAGTTTTCGTTTTTTTTCAATACATCATTCTCAACAATATACGATTGATTAAACAAATACCAATCTTCTTTGAGTATTTTCTGAATGTTCGAAGAGTTACCCGATAATACTCTTAATGCAATGATGGAAAAATTAGCCATATTGGTTTATATTAAATTTGGAGCAAATATAATAACCCTGTTTCAAAAGAAAAAAAGTTTTTGCTGTTTTTGCAGTATATAAGTAATAGGGCAACGCCATCGGAAAAGCCCTGAAAGGGCAAGAGATTTCAGCCTACATGCAGCACAGCGAAATGCGGGGTTACAAGGACAACACTATCAGGGGTATCCTGAAAGGATACAGGGGATTTCAGCCCCACGTAAACGTGGGGTTATTTATATTGTTCTTTCAGAACTCCCTTGACGATGTCGTTCTTTTAACCCCACATTTCGCTGCGCTCCATGTGGGGCTGAAATCTCTTGCCCTTTCAGGGCACCACCGTGTCGCCCTTTCCGTAAACCCCACATTCCGTAAACCCCTCAATGCGGGGTATCCTGAAAGGATACAGGATTTCAGCCCCACGTAAAGCGAAGCGGCACGTGGGGTTTTAGATGAATACGTTTCAAACAAAGCCCTGAAAGGGCGGTACAGATACAAATGATGGTTTACAATGCAATATATATTAGGTAATTATATATCAGTTTACAGTATTTCGGGACGTGTGAAGCCCTTTGTTGTTTTTG
>LBCX01000135.1 GCA_001657575.1 Bacteroidales bacterium Barb4 | reverse complement strand
CCGGCGACTACGAGGTAGCAAATCCGGCAATTGACAACAATAACGCCAATTTGGTTCATGTAGCTATCTCAGCCACCCAAGGCAACACCACTTACAAGGGCGTTAAAACTCTTGATTTTACCGTTACACCTCCGGAACTCATTGACATCGACGTGTTCATTCCGGATAGCAAATTCGCCGGCATAACGATAGACGGGACAGAAGGTACAAATCTTGCCGCTTTGAAAGATGCTGTTGCGGCAGTAGTGGGCAGCATTGACGGTTTGACATCTGCCGACTACGAAGTAGGAGATGCTGTTCTCAACGGCAATGCAGTTCGTGTGACTATTAATGCTAAAGGTCGCAAATTCACAGGCAATAAGACCATTGAATTTATTGTTACCGTTCAAAAGACTGTAGATGGAAAGGAAGATCTGAAAGGAGACCTGAGCAGTACCGTAGTTACTGTAAGTATACCTAATGATACCATCCCGAAAGGCTTCTTTGCCGACGTGAAGGGTAAGGTCTTTGAAATTGTATTGCCTAGTACAATTAAAAAAATAGAAGAAGGTGCTTTCCCCCCTGCAAAGAATATTGAAAAAGGGATTGATATCCGTGCACTTGGCGGGCAAACCGTCTCTGTAGACAGAAAGGCTTTCTCCGGACAGAAGCTGATTGTGTCTGAAGGCACTGAATTGAAGTTTTCCAATATCGGTGAAGGTTCTTTCCAGGATGCCGTGTTTACCGATTCTGCAACCATTGTGCTGGATGAAACCGTAAACCACGAGATCCCCGCCAACGCTTTTGCCAATGCAAAGGGTGTCAAGATTGACTTTAGCAACGGCGCAAAGATTACCGGCGTAAAGGCATCTGCTTTTGCAGGTTTTGATACGAAAGCCATAAAGGGTCTCTTCAAATCGTCTAACAACGGCGGTGGTGGTCTCTTTGATGTAAAATTGAGCAATCTGTCCCCCTTCCTCAAAGCTGCTGATAATAACGATGCCGAGGACACAGAGGGTAACCGCGAAATTCTGACTCTTACCGACACTTACGCCAACAAAGCTCTCGAAATTCATTTTACGGTCAAGAATGCTGTCAATAAATTACTGGAGAACCCGAAGGACTACACGATAACCGCCAAGACGGACAAGGGTTCCGCCGACCTGAAGAACCTGATCAATGCCGATGCTTATACGCTCGGTCTGCGTATCAACGGCTATGAAGGTTTGAACGATGCCTTTGCCGACGGACGCCTCCTATTCAAGATTGAGCAGTATGACCTGGCAGATGCTTCCGTAAGCCTTGCACCCGGCAAGACTTTCCTTTACACCGGCAAGGTGATTGAACCTGATCCGAAAACGGAATTTACGGTGAAGGACGGACTCAACAACACGCTTATTTTCGGGAAAGACTTTGAACTCCTTACCGATGAAGACGGTGATGTGATTGCTTATGACAATAATGATGCAAGCGCAGGTTCGCAGAACATCCGGATAGTGGCTGTAACAGACGCTAAAGGCAAGTTTACGGGCAACTATAAAAACGAAGGAAAGGTGACATTTGACATCGCCAAACGTCCTCTCAGCCAGACCGATATAGAAATAGCCAACCGCTATTCCGACGGCAAGACCGGTGTGAAAATTACCTCTGACGATGTATCCGCTTCCATCAACGGTGAAGCCTGTAAGCTGCTTTTTGGAGATTATTATTTTAAGGAAGCAGCCAGCTCCTCCAACGACTATTTTGAAGTCGAAGGTGCTTATGGTGAAAAAACGGCAACGCTTGTGGCAAAGGAAGGCAACTTCACGGGAGAAGCAAAAGTCAAATTCACACTGGTAGGCAATGATATCCGCGAAGCCGTATTGTCCGAAATCGGTGAAAGGGAATACACCTACAGCGGTTTGCCCGTCAACCCGTTGAAGGATGAAACATTGAACATCCGTGAAGGTTTGCAGCTCGACAAGGATTACAAGGTGGTATATTCAACTTCCGACCGGACGAATGTAAGCAAAGAGGATATAATCGTTTCTGTTCGGGGTATCGGCAAATGGGGCGAAACGGCTCCCGTGGGAACCTTCAGCATTGTTCCGGCTGATTTTAACAGCAACAGTCTGGAAATAATCGTTCCGAACTATACCCTTAAAAAGGACGAAGAACCCAATGCCGCTCTCAAATCAATAGAGAAAACGGTGGTTGTCAAATTGAACGGCGTGGAACTTCCGGTGAAAGACTTTGACATTACCGCAAGTCTGATCACCAACCGTAATCAGGCAGCCATAGAAGTAAAACCGGCAGACAGTAACGACAACTTCACAGACGGGGTACGCAGCAAGACAATCAACATTCTTGCTTATACCGCCAATGAAGCCGTTGCCGCCGCTAACGCAAGTGTATCTTACGCCAACGGCGTACTGACGCTGACGAACCTGAACGGCACGACCGCCACGATCGTATCGCTGAACGGCAAGCTTGCCGCCAAGTTTACGGTATCGGGCAGCGAAGTGCAGAAGGATGTTACACTGGCTCCGGGCTTCTATATCCTGAGTGCCGGTAAGACGGTCAGCAAGTTTATCGTTCGATAAACATACGAGAAAGCCCTAACAGGGTTCTAAACCCTGTTAGGGCTAAGATTTAGTTTCGTTGAATAGAGTATTAGTTTTGAGGACGGGACGTCGTGAGACGTCCCGTCCTTTTTTTTGTTCACTACACATAACCAAAATAAATGATTATCCGTTTGGACATACTTGGTTCAAGAGAATGTGTCCAAAGAATCTGTTGGTGATTTCTTGTAAAAACCTTAGGTACAATCACGAATAATCATTATCAATAATAGGCAGCTATTATTATTGTTCTACTTTTGCGGGCTGTTGACACAATAATTTATTTAATAATATGGAAGAATTGAAAGAAAGACTTTTCTCTGAATTTCCACCCGTTTCGACCGAAGAATGGATGGCGAAAATCACGGCAGACCTGAAAGGTGCGCCGTTTGAGAAAAAACTTGTCTGGAAGACAAGCGAAGGGTTTAACGTGAATCCGTTCTACCGCAGGGAGGACATCGAAGGATTGAAAACGGCTACATCGCTGCCCGGCGAATTTCCTTTTGTTCGCGGAACGAGGACGGACAATGATTGGAAAGTGCGCCAGAACATTGACGTGACCGATTTTAAGGCGGCGAATGAAAAGGCGTTGGACTTGCTGAACAAGGGGGTGGATTCCCTCGGTTTCCATTTTGCGGGGGATGAGGTGACGGCTGAACATATTGCCGTTCTGCTGAAAGACATTTGTCCCGAATGCGTGGAACTGAACTTCAAGACTTGCAACAGCAAGTCGGCGGAGTTGATTAACATTCTTGCCGCTTACCTGAAAGGGGCGGGAGTTGATTTGGAAAAATGCGCCGGCTCGGTGGATTACAATCCGTTTAAGAAACCGCTGGTGTCGGGTGAAGTTGTTGACAATTGGGTGGCGGATGCTGCCGAAGTGCTGACTGCCGCCAAGGCTTTGCCGAAGTATCGGGTGCTTGCCGTGGATGCCTGTCTGCTCAATGATGCGGGTGCTTATATCACGCAGGAATTGGGTTATGCGCTGGCTTGGGGGAATGAAATCATTGCCAAACTGTCGGATGCCGGCTTCGCACCGGACGAAGTAGCCGGGAAGATAAAGTTTAACTACGGCGTGAGTACGAATTATTTCACGGAAATTGCCAAGTTTCGCGCCGCACGGTGGTTGTGGGCAGAGATTATGGCGGCTTACGCTAAGTCGGGAGACTTCTGTCCCTGCGCTTCCAAAGCGGCTGTTCATGTGCAGACTTCGGAATGGAACCTGACCTTGTACGATGCCCATGTAAATCTCCTTCGCACGCAAACGGAAACAATGGCAGCCGCCCTTGCCGGTGCGGACAGTATCACGGTTTCACCGTTTGACGTGACGTATCAAACGCCGGATGATTTCTCTGAACGTATCGCCCGCAATCAGCAATTGCTGTTGAAGGAAGAATGTCACTTTGATAAAGTGGCTGACCCTTCCGCCGGCTCTTATTATATTGAGGTATTGACACATTCCGTTGCCGAAGTGGCTTGGAAACTCTTCCTCGAACTGGAAGATAAAGGCGGTTTCTATACGGCTTTGAAGTCAGGCGAGGTGCAGAATGCCATAAACGCATCCTCCGCAGCCCGCCGCAAAGCGATTGCCACCCGCCGTGAAGTGTTGCTGGGCACCAATCAATTCCCGAACTTCACCGAGACGGCTGCCGAAAAGATAAAGTGCGAATGTGACTGTGGTTGCGGCAAAGTGCAGGAGGCTGCCCTTCCCGCCCTTGACTTCTCTCGCGGTGCTTCCGAATTTGAAGAACTTCGTCTTGCTACCGAAAAGAGCGGGAAGACGCCGAAAGTGTTCATGCTGACTATCGGCAATTTGGCTATGCGCCTTGCCCGCTCGCAGTTCACGGGTAACTTCTTTGGTTGTGCAGGGTATAAAATCATTGACAACTTGGGCTTTGAGACAGTGGAAGCCGGTGTGGAAGCTGCCGTGAAGTCGGGTGCCGGAGTGGTGGTGCTTTGCTCAAGCGATGATGAGTATGTTGAGTTTGCTCCCGCCGCTTTCAAGGCGTTGAATGGGCGTGCGGAGTTTGTCGTAGCCGGTGCTCCTGCCTGCACAGATGATCTGAAGGCGCAAGGCATTACGAACTTTGTCAATGTGAAGAGCAATGTGCTTGAAACACTGAAGGCATTTAACAAGAAGCTAATTCATTAAGGAGATGGAAAAGAAAGATGAATGTTTGATACTTGTGGATAATTCGAATGTGTTTATCGAAGGCAGGAAGTTTTCCGCAAGGAAGAAGGGAATGCCGAAAACACTGACGGATCAGGAGCCTATGGACTCGTCTTGGCGCATAGATTTTGGTTCATTGTTGAAAGAGGTCGCGAACGGGCACAAGATAATTAAGGCAATCCTTGTTGGCTCCACGCCTCCTCCCAACGACTCCCTTTGGAATGCTGCCAAAATGCAGGGCTTTGAAGTGAAAACATACGCAAGAAGCCGCTTTGGAGAAGAAAAGGCAGTAGATACGGAGCTTGTACTCAGCGGGATTGACGCTATCTATGAGCATCCGCGTCCTGCCGTTCTGAAACTTCTTTCCGGAGACAGGGATTTCATACCCTTGATAGCCAGAGCCGATAAAAAAGGTTGGGATATAGAATTATGGGGATTCTCCTCAAGCATATCCTACGAATTGGCTCTAACCGTTACAAGAGAAAAACATCTTGACGATGTTTTTGACCGGATTGGGAGATATGAAGATTAGTTTATCTTTAAAAGTAAATTTCAACAACAATGAGACCGAATTTTAAAAGTATTGATATAAAAAACGCCGGTTTTGCAGCCGTGAACGCTGCCGAATGGGCGAAAGAGCATCGCATTAAAGCGGACTGGAAAACACCGGAGCATATCGCCGTGAAGTCCGTATATACCAAAGAAGACCTCGAAGGCATGGAACATCTGGACTATGCTTCCGGACTTCCCCCTTATCTGCGCGGCCCGTACAGCGGCATGTTTGCCATGCGCCCTTGGACAATCCGCCAGTATGCCGGATTTTCCACAGCGGAAGAATCAAACGCTTTCTACCGCCGCAATCTGGCTTCCGGGCAGAAAGGTTTGTCGGTAGCCTTCGACTTGGCTACGCACCGCGGATATGACGCCGATCACGACCGTGTTGTAGGCGATGTCGGGAAAGCCGGCGTATCCATCTGTTCGCTGGAAAACATGAAACGGCTGTTTGAAGGCATCCCTTTGAGCAAAATGTCCGTATCCATGACGATGAACGGTGCCGTGCTCCCCATCTTGGCATTCTACATCAATGCCGGACTGGAACAGGGTGCCAAGCTGGAAGAAATGGCGGGAACCATACAGAATGATATTCTGAAAGAATTTATGGTGCGCAACACCTATATCTATCCGCCCGATTTCTCCATGAAAATCATTGCCGACATCTTTGAATACACCTCGCAAAAGATGCCGAAGTTCAACTCCATCTCCATCTCCGGTTACCACATGCAGGAAGCCGGTGCGACGGCGGATATTGAAATGGCATACACGCTGTGCGACGGTATGGAATACCTCCGTGCCGGTATTAACGCCGGTATTGATGTGGACGCTTTCGCTCCGCGCCTGTCTTTCTTCTGGGCAATCGGCATGAACCACTTTATGGAGATAGCCAAGATGCGTGCCGCACGTATGCTGTGGGCGAAGATTGTGAAAAGTTTCGGTGCGAAGAACCCGAAATCGCTTGCTTTGCGTACACACTGCCAAACATCCGGCTGGTCACTGACCGAGCAAGACCCGTTCAACAATGTGGGACGTACCTGTATCGAAGCTATGGCAGCCGCCTTGGGACATACCCAATCCCTGCACACCAACGCATTGGACGAAGCCATCGCCCTGCCTACCGACTTCTCCGCCCGTATCGCCCGCAACACGCAGATTTACATTCAGGAAGAAACCCAAATCTGTAAGGAAATCGACCCGTGGGCAGGCTCTTACTACGTGGAAACACTGACCGATGAACTTGTTCACAAAGGTTGGGCACTCATTCAGGAAATCGAAAGCATGGGCGGCATGGCGAAAGCCATTGAAACCGGTCTGCCGAAGATGCGCATCGAAGAAGCCGCTGCACGCACGCAAGCCCGTATCGACTCCGGCGTACAAGGCATTATTGGTGTAAACAAATACCGTCTGGCTAAGGAAGCCGCAATAGACATTCTGGAGATAGACAACTCCGCCGTCCGCGACGACCAAATTCTCCGTCTGAACGACCTCCGCGGCAAACGCGATGAAGCCGCTGTAAAGAAAGTGCTGGCGGAAATCACCGAATGCGCCCGCACAAAGAAAGGCAACCTTTTGGAACTCGCTGTCAAAGCCGCCGGTCTCCGCGCCTCATTGGGTGAAATATCCGACGCTTGCGAAGAGATAGCAGGACGTTATAAAGCAATCATCAGAACCATATCAGGCGTGTATTCATCAGAAACAGGAAAAGACGCAGACTTCCTCAAAGCCACCGAGCTGGCTGAAAAGTTTGCCAAAAAAGAAGGTCGCCAGCCTCGTATCATGGTAGCCAAGATGGGACAGGACGGGCACGACCGAGGTGCCAAAGTTGTGGCAACCGGCTATGCCGACTGCGGCTTTGACGTGGACATGGGTCCCTTGTTCCAAACCCCCGCCGAAGCAGCCCGTCAGGCTGTGGAAAACGACGTCCACATCATGGGCGTATCCTCTCTTGCCGCAGGACACAAAACATTGGTTCCCCAAGTAATCGCTGAATTAGAGAAGTTAGGTCGTCCCGACATCGTCGTGATAGCCGGCGGCGTCATTCCCGCACAAGACTACGACTACCTCTACAAAGCGGGTGTAGCAGCCATCTTCGGGCCCGGTACATCCGTAGCAAAAGGGGCTGTCCGCATGTTGGAGATTTTGCTGAACGAATAAGCAATATACCACACAGAGACAGGAGGGCATGAGGGAAGAAATCCTTGTGCCCTCTGTTTTTTTTGGAATATGACTATTCGGGAAAAAAAACGACCGAATATTATATGTTATCTACTTGTGATATTAGAATTTATTTATACGTTTGCGCCTTACTTTGTCTTCTCATAAAATGAAATTTTGATTAAGAGAACGCCTCTGCCTGTGAAGGTCGGGCGTTTTCGCTTTTTATTTCCTGAAACAGGCAGAGACGCAAAATCTTGCGTCTCTACATATACTGAAAATCCCTCTCTCTGCCTGACGGCAGGATAAAAGAGACACAAAATCTACCGTAAGCCGTCCCTGCCAGTTCATTGCGATACCACCGGTCATGCCAGAAAGTCTTCCGGTAATGCCAGAAGGTCTTCCGGTAATGCCAGAAAGTCTTCCGGTAATGCCAGAAGGTTTTCCGGTAATGCCAGAA
>LBCX01000456.1 GCA_001657575.1 Bacteroidales bacterium Barb4 | reverse complement strand
ACATGGAGCGGAGCGGAATGTGGGGTTATGCGGAATGTGGGATTACAAGGACGCCGCCGACAATGGAGTTCTGAAAGAACGATATATTCTTTCATCCTTTCAGGATTTCATTGGGTCGCCCATTCCGTAACCCCACATTCCGCTCCGCTCCATGTGGGGCTGAAATCTCTTGCCCTTTCAGGGCAACAAATTCTATTGTCACAAGCAGTTGGGGGAAATTAATTGAACAGATGAAAATTTAATATTCTTTAATCGGAAAACCCCTGACAGGGTTTCAAACCCTGTAAACCTCGCTTCTGTGATCAATCTTAATCACTTCCACCGTTAAAACATCATCTTTGATTGAATAAATAACACGGTAATCGCCTATGCGTATTCTGTATTTATCATCAGAACCGACTAATTTACAATAACCGAAAGGGCGGGGATTTTGTCTGAGGGATAAAATCTTTTTCATTACTGATTGATAATAATCAGATGACAATCTATCCAGCATCTTTTTTGCCTTTTTACTTACAATGACATTATACACGTTCTATCCCATGTTTTTTGTCTAATTCGTCCATGACCTCTCTCAAAGGATATTTAGGTTCATTTCGATACCACCAGCAATACAAAAGGTCGTACCGGTCTTCCAGTCTTTGACGTAATTTATACCACGCGAGACGCAAACCCCTGGCAGTTCCAGTCCCAACCGTCTTTTCCTTTTCGCATTCAATTCCTGCCGATTGTTCCATTGTTCTTTTTTTATGTTTGTGTTTCAAGAAATAGAAAGCGGAAACGCCCGACCTTCACAGGCAGAGGCGTATCCTTAACCAAAATTTATCAAAAAAAGACATTACAAGTCGCAAACGTACAAACAAATTCTATTGTCACAAGCAGTTGGGGGAAATTAATTGAACAGATGAAAATTTAATATTCTTTAATCGGTGTACCATTTCAGTTTGGAATTTATTTGTACATTTGCCCCGTCATTAGTCATATCAATGATTTTTCAATGACTTTTTTGTTTTGTTCTGAAACGCCCGGCCTGTGAAGGTAGGGCGTTTTTCTTTTTTATGCTTGTGTTTCAAGAGAATAAAAAGCGAAAACGCCCGACCTTCACAGGCAGAGGCGTTCTCTAAACAAAAAATCTTATAAAAAACGACAAACAAGCCGCAAACGTACAAACAAATTCTACTCTCACAAGTAAATGGGGAAATTAGTTGTTTTCTTTCTTCGTTTTCATCCTGTTTAAGAACCCCTAACAGGGTTTGAAACCCTGTTAGGGGTTCAGAGATTTCAGCCCCACATGCAGTGCAGCGGAATGTGGGGTTTACAGAAAGGGCGACCCTGTGGAGTTCTGAAAGAACGCCCGAATATATATTGCATTGTAAACCATCATTTGCAATTTATATCGTCCTTGCAGGACTCCATTGGCGATACCATTTCGTAACCCCACATTCCGCTTCCCGACGTGCCGCTTCGCTTTACGTCGGGCTGAAATCGGGCGTCCTTGCAG
>LBCX01000134.1 GCA_001657575.1 Bacteroidales bacterium Barb4 | reverse complement strand
AAAGCGGCGGATGGATTCTTCCGTGATGCCTTCATTTGTCCGCGTCAATGCCTTCAATGCTTCATACGGTTTGGGGTAGCCTTCACGACGCAGAATGGTTTGTATTCCTTCGGCGACAACCGCCTGACATTGTTCCAAATCCCTGCGGAGTGCCTTCTCATTCAACAATAGCTTGTTCAATCCTTTGGTCAGGCTTTGAAAGGCGATCTCAATATGCGCCAAAGGTACGCCGATATTGCGCAAAACCGTAGAGTCCGTCAAGTCCCGCTGCAAACGAGAAACGGGTAGCTTGGCAGACAGATGTTCCAGTATGGCGTTAGCCATACCAAGATTCCCCTCTGCATTCTCAAAATCAATGGGATTCACTTTGTGCGGCATAGCGGACGAGCCTACTTCCCCGTCCTTTATCTGCTGTTTGAAATAGTCCATTGAGATGTATTGCCAGAAGTCACGGTTCAAGTCAATCAGAATGGTATTGATGCGCTTCAAACCGTCGAACAGGGCGGCAAGATTATCATAATTGGATATTTGCGTTGTCCATTCTTCCCGCTTTAATCCTAATATATCATTGACGAAATGATTGCCGAATGTTGCCCAATCATACGCTGGGTAAGCCACATGATGCGCATTAAAGTTGCCCGTTGCCCCTCCAAACTTGGCGGAAACGGGCACAGCCTTCAATAAAGCCGCCTGCTGTTCCAAGCGATAGGCAAACACCATGATCTCTTTTCCCAAACGGGTAGGGGACGCCGGTTGCCCGTGCGTCTTTGCCAGCATTGGAATATTTATCCATTCCTCTGCCCGTTGTTTTAATAAGTGGATGATTTCCTGCAAGGCGGGATAATAAATATCCTGCAAGGCTTCTTTCAGGGAAAGGGGGACAGCCGTATTGTTAATATCCTGCGAGGTAAGCCCGAAGTGGATAAACTCATGATACTTTTCGGACAGCAGGCTGTTGGTCTTCTCCTTAATAAAGTATTCTACCGCCTTCACGTCATGATTGGTGACCTGCTCAATGTCCTTCACACGGCGGGCATCTTCTTCTGAAAAAGAGAGATAAACGGCACGCAAACCTTCTTTCACATCTCCTTTGTCAAGCCCGCTTAATTGCGGCAGATATTCCGTCAAAGCAATGAGGTATTCAATTTCCACGCGCACGCGGTACTTTATTAAGGCATATTCCGAGAAATAAGCAGCTAAAGCCTTGGTTTTGTTCCGGTAGCGCCCGTCAACGGGGGAGATGGCAGTCAGTGTCGAGAATATCATATAGTTTGGTATAGACAAGGTGCAAATGTAGCCGTTTATCCGAAACGGCAGAAAGTTCAACTCTATTTTTTCTTTAGGAAATATTGCCGCTGGTCTTCCGGGTAATGCTCTATGGCATAGCGCAGAGCGGTGCGCGGCATACGGGCGGTGTTCCGTTCAAGGAAAGCCGTAAGAGCCTCACGGTCTTTCTTCCCCGCCTCGCGAAGCATCCAGCCGACGGCTTTGTGTATCAGGTCATGGGTATGATCCATCAGCTTTTCGGCAAGAGCAAAGGTATCGTCCAATTCCCCGTTGCGGATAAAGGTATAGGTGGAAACCATGGCGATGCGCTGCTCCCACAGATTGCTGCTTTCCGCCAGTTCATAGAGCGGCGACCGGTCTTTGTCCAGCAGGTAAAGCCCGACAATAGCGTAGCAACTCAAATCCACCAAATCCCAATTATTGATACGTCCGGTATTCCTCAAATAGAACCTGTACAGAACACCCCGTTCATCAGCCGATGCCTTCTTAAACTGCTCCGTCAGAATCATCAAGGCACAAAGCCGCGCCTCGTGATACTCACTCTCCAACAGCCTCTGCAACTCCGGCAAAGGCATCCCCTTGTTCGCCTTGGCTATACTGCGCACCAGCGGCACAGCCAGACCAAGAAAAACATCCCCTTCGGCATATTCTCCCGGGCCTGTCTTAAAGAATCGCTGCAAGAAAGTCGCCTTCTCCGGCTCAGCCACCGAAAGAAGTTCATTTATAATAAATTGAGCAGTCATAGTTGTTTGATTGTTATACCTTTATGCGGCATAGATTAGTGCGCCAAGCAAGGAGGGAAGTAGGATATGGATTGGCAGTACAGTTTTTTTGAAAGTGTGAGCAAAGGAAAAGGACTTTTTGGTAATAGGCAAGTAATAGGCAGAGCATAGAAAGGTACCTGTCAGATGGCAAACTGTTAGGATGAGTATTGGAGGGAAGTGTTATTTTGAGAGGAAGAGTATGGGAGGGATGTGACAGTTTGACGAGAAGCAGTAGGGGAATAGTTGCTTTTTGTCAAACAGGAGGGGAGAAATTTGGGTTTTGCGTTATGTATTATTAACGAGATAATGGGGTATTTTAGGTTAATTAACTTATGGCGTTTGTGTTTTCCAAAAGTAGCTGGTGATAGACCGGATAGTTTATGCGGCACTTTATTGATCATTGTTTGTAATTTGCATCATTTTTTCAGAACTTTATTGATATATGCTTGTCTTAACCCTTCATGTGGGGCTGAAATCTCTTGCCCCTTCGGGGCATTTGCACAACATCAGTTACTTAATTTAGTACAATAGTTCGTTCAAAAGATACTTAACAAATTGATAATATGGAATTTAAATTTAGTTGAAATTTATACTTGTAATTTATCGACTTCTGATAGATTACTCTTCTTAAGAGTAAAAATTGAACGAACGATTGTTACTATATTTGCAAAAAAAAGCAATAGGCTGATGACGATACGAATAGACAGAATAAAAATTGCTCTAGTGGAACATGAAAAAATGGGAAAATGGCTTGCTGGTATTTTGAAATAGATACAGTTACGGTTTTGTGGTGGTACTCAAGCATAGTTCAACTTTCACTTGATAACTAATGTTATGCAGATGCCTCGAAGGGGCAAAAGATTTCAGCCTCACATGAAGCGCAGCAGAATGTGGGGTTAAGAGCAATACAGTCAGGAGAGTTCTGAAAGAACGATGGAACGGTTTTATGCGATAATAACCAATCATCGCTTGTAATTTGTATCGTTCTTTCAGGACTCCTTGATGGTGCCATCCCTATAATAACCCCACATTCCACTTCGTTGCATGTGGGGCTGAAATCTTTTGCCTCTTCGGGGCATCTGCATAACATCAGTTGATAATTTGGTTAGGATAGGCAAGGTTTTGAATGTGGAGATTAAAGAATTACTTGAAACAACTAAAAAAATAAGATTATGTTGCTTGACAATAAAACACAAAAGGAAGACGGGGAATTATTTAAAGTATCCGATTTTATTAAAAAATATACTGAAGACGGTAATTTGGATGTAGTTACCGGATTTTTCTCAGTTAATGCACTGGCGTTGATGCAGGACGAATTGAGCCAAGCCGAAAAATTCCGTCTCGTTTTGGGTAACCTGATGCAGGATGAATCACAGGAAGATAAGGTTATTAACTTGCTTAACGGGAATGCAGGCATAGATAATACATTGGCATTAAGCCTGTCGGCGAAAAAGGCAGTTGAATTTCTGAAACAGGACAAAGTGGCTGTAAAAACTGTGCAGAAAAACTTTTGTCATGCCAAAGTCTATATTTATCACGATAAAGACACAAGGAAAAAATACCATATTGTTGGCAGTTCAAACCTTACGGATGCCGGATTAGGTTTGAAAGAAAGCAGTAACGTTGAACTGAATATAGCAACTACCGGCGGCGACAATGATTGGAAAGAAATAAAAAAGTGGTTTGATGATTTATGGAAAGAAGTTGCCTTAGAAAAAACAGAACTTCCGGATAAAACGAAAGTTGAAACAAAACAGTATGTCATTGATTTAATAAGCAGACTATTTAAGGAATACTCTCCAAAAGATTTGTATTACAAAATCTTGTATGAACTTTTTAAGTACGATTTGCTTTTGCTTTCTTCAGATGCTGATTTCAACAAGGAAATCAAGCATTTGAGTGAAACCATAATTTATAAAACATTTTTTTCCTATCAACAAAAAGGTGTTATCAGTCTGATAAAGATGCTGCAAAAATATAATGGTGCTATTCTGGCGGATGCTGTCGGGTTGGGCAAAACATGGACAGCGTTGGCGGTGATGAAATATTTCCAATCAAAAGGCTATACGGTTGTTCTTCTTTGTCCTAAAAAGTTGGCAAACAATTGGCAACAGTATCAATCGGGATACAATTCCAAATTTGAAAAAGATGAAATTGAATATAAGGTTCGTTATCATACCGATTTGCAAGATGAAAGATTGACAATTTCCTATACTGATTTTCCATTGTCGAAAATTCAACGCAAACAAAAACTGTTGCTTGTAATTGACGAAAGCCATAATTTGCGCAATGATAAATCATCAAGATATAAATTTTTAGTAAAAAATATTTTGCAATCGGAACGTACAAACCGCGATGTAAAAGTATTGCAACTTTCGGCAACTCCAATCAATAATAAACTGATTGATATTCGTAACCAATTTAAATTGATGAACAAAGGATTAGACGATGGTTTTATGAATAGTGAATTAGGAATACCCAGCTTGGAGAATATTTTTCGCACAGCACAAAAAGATTATACTGAATGGAGCAAAAAGCCTGACCGAAAAATATCGGATTTTATCGGGAAGTTACAGGAAAATTTCTTCAAATTGACCGATTCACTGATTGTTGCAAGAACTCGAAAATTAATAGAGGGAGAATTTGGCAAAATGAATTTTCCCAAAAAAGAAAAACCGATTAATGAATATATTGCACCGGAAAATATTGGGAATTTGAAAACATTTGATGACATCCTGAATGCTTTGAAAGTAAATATGACCGCTTACCGACCTTCTGATTATATAGATAAAAAAGAAGTAATCAGTGTATTGGATGATGCAAAATTAAGGGAAGGATTTTTGGTTAAAATGATGTATATTCTCTTGATAAAACGATTAGAGTCGAGTTGGTATTCATTTAAAATTACGGTAGAAAATATATTGAACCATCACGAAAATGCTTTGAACAAAGTAAATCAATTTATTGAAAACAAAAAAGAAGATATTATTGCAGATGAATTTGATGAAGAATATCAGGAAAATTTACTTGATGCGATTGAAGAAACCGCAATGGAAGAGGAAGAAATAACGTTAGGCAAGAAAAATCCAGTTAAATTATCTGATATCACCGATATTTCCCGATTCAAAGAGCATCTGGAAGCGGACATTGCTAAATTGCGTGTATTGAAACAAAATTTTGGATGCTTTTGAAACTGATTATAAAGAAGGCAAAATACGCGATCCGAAAGTGGAAAGACTAATTGCCTATATTCAGAAAAAACAATCTCAGGATAACAAGAAAGTGCTTATTTTCACTGCCTATAAGGATACCGCCAAATTTCTGTACAATGAATTAAAGAAACGAGAACTTGGCAATATCGCTTATGTATCCGGTTCACAATGGGAAACATTTGACGACTACTCAGGCAAAGGGTTTGAAACAATTCTGGAACGTTTTGCACCCTTTACGAAACTTTACAATGAAAAAGATTGGAGCGAACTATATGAAAAATCAGGGTTAAACAAAGATTATTTTGAAGGTGATAAATGGAATGTGCCTTTTGAAAAATGGATGGTACTGATTCGTAAATACGATGAACAGATATTGAAAAAACTCGAAAATCCGATTGACATTCTTGTGGCAACCGACTGTTTGAGCGAAGGGCAGAATTTGCAGGATTGCGATATGATTATCAATTACGATATTCATTGGAATCCGGTTCACCTCATTCAGCGTATGGGACGTATTGACCGCTTGGAGTCGCCAAACAAAACCATCAGAGGGATTAACTTCTGGCCTGCAAAAGACTACGAAGATTATTTAAATCTGAAATCGCGAGTGGAAAACCGAATGGCTGCCATGACTTTGGTCGGTACGGAATTGGATAATAATCTGACCCCCGAACTCAACAAAATGAATGATAGAAGAAAATCCGCTGCTGTCCGACCAAACCCAAAAGATGTTGCAGCAATTGCAACTTACATGGGACGATATAGAAGAGGGAAAAGAAACACTTGGGCTTGACAACCTCTCGCTGGAACGGTTCAGGCAGGAGTTGCTTGAGTTTTTCAAGAAGAATGAAGAATTGCCTAACGGCGTATATACTGGTTTCCAATTCTGCCCAAGTCAGAAATGGCAAACCATGCCTAACAGTATAGTCGCTGTATTAGGTTATCCTAAAAAGCAGGATGATGCAAAAAATTATGTATATCCCGAATTCATCTGTTGCATCAAAGATATGATGAGGGTAATGTAAAGACTACGCTACTGCAAAACCGGCAGGAAATTTTGAATCTGCTACGCTTGCACAAAGAAGAAGAACGATTTGTGCCGAAAGCCATTGACAATGGCGACCCGGTAGAATTGCAACGATTGGCAAAAGCTGTGGAAGAATGGATAACAGCTCAAGCTGCACCGGCAACAGTCAGTCAGATACAGAACTTGTTTACGGGAGGTCTGAAGCCACAGAATCTCTCTCCCGAACAGAAAAAACAGAAGAAAAATTCAAAGCAGGCAATTTTGATTTGATTAATTGGTTTGTAATATCAAATAAATAGCAATATGAATCTCAATCTCACTATTTTCAATACCGATAATTTGTATAACGCTACCAAAGGGTTGTTCGAACAGTTGGGTATCCGGTTAAACTCTACTACTACACAGGCTTTTACTGCGAACGATATACTGAAAGAGTTTTACAAAGAGAGAGAACCGTTTGCCTCTGTCCGGCAAGTATATTTTGCGGGTCTTATCAACAATGGCATCCTTCAAAATTCCATTTTTGACGGTTATACTTTGGATGAAGCCAAAGAGCAAGCCAACCGCAATTATGAAGGATTGATGCTTTTTGCTGTAAAACTGGACAAATATCCGACCCGGACAGAGATATCCGAACTGACTCGAGCATTCAACCGAGTTAGCCGGCAAATGCCTGTGGGTTTGCTTTTTAACTACGAAATAGAAGGGAAAAACGCTATTTCCCTCGCACTTTCCGAACGCTTTCTTTACAAGCAAGCATGGAGGAGGGAAGAAGGCGAAAAAGTAGGGAAGGTTATCATACTGCGAGATATTCTGGTTGAAAACACTCATGCAGGACATTTGCACATATTGCAGGATTTGATAAAACCTGCCGGAATTTCTACTTACAATGAATTGCATTCCCGCTGGCTTGAAGTGTTGGATGTGAATATCCTCAATAAAAATTTCTTTAAGGAACTTTCCAACTGGTATTTTTGGGCGATGGGCAATGGGCAATTCCCCGATGATAAAGAGAAAGACAAAGAGACACGTAACGCAACAAATCTCATCCGCCTTATTATCCGGATTATATTTATCTGGTTTATCAAAGAAAAAGGGCTTGTGCACGAGAATTTATTTGAAGCAAAGTTGATGGGCAAGTGACTGAAAGACTTTAATAAAGATGCACCACGCAACTATTATAATGCTATTTTGCAAAACCTATTTTTTGGCACATTGAACCAAAAAATGGAGGAACGAAAATTTGCCAAAGATGGCGGAACGATAAAAGTAAATGTAAATGAATATGGAGTGAAAAACGTTTATCGTTATGTCAGTTTCTTTACTCTTTCTGAAAATGAAGTGCGGGACTTATTCAAAAACGTGCGTTTATATTAGATAAAATGCCACAGATTGCAGCTTCTCCACTGAAAGTTGGGTGATACTTTCGCCCATCGAACAGCGCATTAAAGCGAAAATTGAAGCGGTCGGAACACCTTTGAAAGATTGGGATATTCAAATCAATTACGGAATAAAAACAGGATTCAATGAGGCATTCATCATTTCCGGCGAAAAGCGGAAAGAACTGATAGAGCAAGACCCAAAAAGTGCAGAAATTATACGACCCATTTTGCGCGGCAAGGACATAAAAAGATATGGTTATGATTTCGCTGATAAATGGCTAATCAACACTCACAACGGGATA
>LBCX01000455.1 GCA_001657575.1 Bacteroidales bacterium Barb4 | reverse complement strand
TTTTCGGGGCTGCCGTCGGCGCGGGTGAAGTAGTGCACCGTGCCGGACGGGTCGGTGACGGAGGTCATCACATCCTTGGGGCTGTACTCGGTGGTTTTCCACGTTGCGGCGACTTTTACGGTGGTTTTACGACCGTCGTACTCCGTTTCCGTTATGCTGCCCTCCGGGGTGATGCCCCTGACGGGGCGGTCGTACTTGTCGAAGATCAACGAGTCAAAGAGGAGGGGACTGCCTCCTTCAGCCCTAACAGGGCTTGATTGCGCCTGAATAGGGCAGATGCCTAAGCCAAGCAGACTGCAGAAAGCAGCGACTTTCAATGCAATCTTTACATGATAAAAACAACGAGATTTCATAAATGAATATTTGACAGTTCATTAGTAATAGATACCAACCAATCCCAATTCAATAGCAGCAACCGCTCAATACGATCCAACTCATAGTTTATATTCCTCTGCTGCTCCGTGACCTGCTGTAACAACGGGTAATTCGGCACTTTATGCCACCGCATCTGCCCCTGCTGCAGGGACCGTAGGAGGTGCCATTCCTGCATTTCCTGCTGATCCAAACTCTGCAGCCAAATCTGCGGAGGCCCAATCCCCCTCCCTGATAGATACTGATCGTTTATACGCTGCCGCCGGGCGTTCTGCAATTGCTGCAGATGATCAAACTGTTGCTGGCCCGAAATATTCTGCAAAGCCTGCAGATTTTGCTGATGCAGGTCATGCAGCTGATTGATCTCCATCTCCACCATCATATGATCATTCAGCAGCTGCCGTTCTATCTCATGCGAATCCTGAAACCAGACCAGAGGCCCCCCCCCTCCAGGTTGCCTCACAGGAAAAATTCCCGATTGTTCCGCCCTGGCTGTCGCTATCGCCTGTTTGTTTCTGTCTGCCAATGACAACCGAGAAGAGGAGGCGGATGCGCTGGCAGCCCGCGTGCCTCGCGCCGCTTTTGTCAAGGACGAGGCAGCAGCCCCGACAGCCGGTAGCACCATCCCTGCAATATCCAGCGCGGAGAATATGCTTTGCTGAACACCGCCGAAAGGATTATCCAAGCCTCCCTTGTTAAAATTATAGTACAGCAAGCCGACGGAAAGCGTGTTCCCCCCCGTGAGAAAGGAAGAGGTCGAACCGATCAGGCTGCCTGCCGCCACGGATGCCACACCGCTCAGGGCGGCTACCACACCGCCGACGGCATACATTGCCGCGCCGACATAACTCCCTGCCGCACCGGCAACGCCGCCGATAAGCATTGCCATCGGAATTTTCCATGCCATCTCTCCTGCCGATGCCCCCGACCGGGCAAGATGAATTCCCGTTGCAACCCCTGCTGCCACGGCACCTATCACGGCTCCCACGACCAGCACGGTCAGGCTTACGAAGAATTCCCCGCTGGGGTCGGTGTAGGCAAAGGGGTTGTTCATGGCGTAGGAATAGCGGTTGAGGGCTTGCGTCTCGCCGTCCATGATCTTGGGGTCGGGCGAGAAGAAGCGACCGATGAG
>LBCX01000133.1 GCA_001657575.1 Bacteroidales bacterium Barb4 | reverse complement strand
TACAGCCGTTTTCAAGCTGGCGAGATCTTCAGTCGTTGTCCCTTCTATTATTATAGAGGAGAATTTGCTCGCAACAATGAAGTTGGCAAAGTCGATGAGGGATTCCGTCTGGCCTTCAACGGTAAAATCAAGAGTTTTACTGCCCTTGTAAGTGGTGTTGCCTAGGGTGGCTGAGATAGCTACATGAACCAAATTGGCGTTATTGTTGTCAATTGCCGGATTTGCTACCTCGTAGTCGCCGGGTGCCAGACCTGCAAGACCGCTCAATACATCCTCTACAGCCGTTTTCAAGTCGGTAAGGTCGCTACTCGTTGTCCCTACTATCGTTACAGAGAAGAAATCGTTCACGTTAATGAAGTCGGCAAAGTCAATGAGTGCCGGCTGGTCTGTAACATCAATTGTAAAGATACTGTCTGAACCTGTGAAGTTGCCGTTGTCTGCGGCATGGAATGTTACACTCACTGACTTCTTGTCACTTGACAGGGCGAGGGGGGATGTCACCGTATAGTCCGTAGTTTCTACTAACGAATAGGCGGCATCACCGCTACCTAATTTACCTGCGATATCACCTTGCAAGGCTGTAAGCCCAGCAGTATTTTCTAAATCATAGTCGCCTATGCCTATGGAAGTAGGCGTCCACACAACATTTTTAAAAGCAGCCGGAGCAATTGTGAACGTATGGGTGGAGTCGGCACTGCCGTTCGAGAAAAGGTAATTCGGGGTGTTAAGATGGATCTTTACCTTAGCTTCCCCAGCGTTGGTACGGTTGAAATTATCGACGTCTTGGGCAGCATAGTCGGTTACCGGTTCATCATTAAGTCCGGTTAGCGTAATAGCAGGCGTTTTTTTCGTTCCGTCAAACACTACATTTTCCGCAATTGATACGTTCTTCAACTGAGCTCCAATGATCGTAAACACATGAATGGAGTCGGCACTGTTGTTCGGGAAAAGGTAGTTCGGGTTGACAAGACTAATTTTTACCTTAGCTTCCCCGACGTCGGTGCGATTGACCCCCGCAATAGTATTGACGGTGTAGCCGTTAGTGAGTACCAAGGGACCAGCAAGTCCGGTTAGTGTAATAGCAGGTTGGTTTTCCTCTCCGCTGAACACCGCCTCTGCCTCAATTGATATATTCTGCAACTGAGCCTTAGTAATGATAAAGGTGACAGAGTCTTTCAAAAGATGCACTGTATTATGCTTCGGCATTGTTTTATAAGTTCCGGCTTCGATAAGGTTGCCATTAACATCTGCAGCACCTTTCTTCCAGACGATTGCGTCAAGGTTAAGATCACCAACAGTCAATGTCGGTGTTTTGTTTGTCCCGTCATACGCAACGGTTATAGGATCTGATAGACTGTAGGGAGAAGCACCCGTATATTTTATGAGTGTCGCATTCGGAGCCGCTGCACGAAGGGCGCCCGCTGCCAAAGTGGTGTTACCACTCAGTTCAGCAGTAGGATCGCTCTCAATTACCAGTCCTTTAGCAAACCCTGTAAAAGCCCTTGCACCAAGAGTTGTAAGGGCAGGGGTACCGTCAATTTGTAATCTGATCGTATCTTGTACAAATGTAGCACCATTGAAAGCATCTTCGTTAATAACCGTAATCGTACTAGGGAAATCCAGTGTTTTCGTAAACGTTGCACCGGCAAAAGCACCGATAGGGATATCCGCCGGCAGAGTTACCGTAGTATTCTCACCAAATACTACACCTACAAAGGCTGTTTCTATCTCCTTACCGCTAAAATCTAATGCTGCATCAGTAATTATCGCACCGCCAAAAGCACCGTCCGTGTATGTCTCATAATCTTCATTGCCCAGTAAGCCGGCAAGCACAACCTTTGTTCCGGAAAAAGCACCTTCTCCGATGGTAGCGAGATCATAATCAGGGAGAGTAATAATAACATCGTCTGATAATCGGGCAAAGGCACTGTCACCAATCGCAGTTACGCTGGCAAGATTTACAGCCGTAATAGTATTAATGTCTTTAAAAGCATCCGCGGGAACAGTCTTTTGTGCACTTTCCGACAAATTCACTTCAACCACTTCTATATCGGCTACTGTTGCAGGGGATGCAAGCTTCGCTCCATCAGTTTCTATACTCACCAGCTTAGCGGTCAATGCATCTGCATCGCCAACACTAACAACTTGGTATATGAACTGAATACTACTAGCAGAAGAAAGGGCAACTCCATTTTTGACACCAGCAATACTGTTTGTATTAGCAGCACCAGCACCAGCGGCATCAGCAGTAGTACCATCGGTAAGAACAAGCACCCAATCGCCATCTTTAACCGGATTATCAGCCGATAATTGTACTATACTGAATACTGCATCATCAGCTTCAGTATTCACCTTTCCATTATGCCTGGCGATAACATCTGTCGCCCATACACTACTCATCCCCGCAAAGAGCAGCAGAGCTGTTAATAAAAAGTTAAATCTTCGTTTCATACGATTTCCTGTTAATTAATTATTAGTATTCGTTTATTTGTGTCATATCGTCTCGCCGACTGTGTTTTACATGCCCCCTGCTGCTTCGGGGTACGAAACCCCACTGCTTCGAGGCACGAAACCCTGCTGCTTCGGAGGGCGAAATCCCACTGCTTCGGGGGGCGAAACCCGACTGCTTCGGAGGGCGAAGCAGTACGGTTTCGGGGTACGAAGCAGTAGAATTGCGGGGGTATTTCTGCATCAGTTCTGCACTCTGAGCTGTATGGAATAGCTGATTGCACGTGCTTCCTTGAGCAGTTTTGCGGAGCCTGCCGAGAACTGCGTAACGATCTCTATCGTATAGAGTCCGGAAGCGAGGTTGTCGGGGACGCGGACGCTGAGCATTCCGGGCGTGTTGATGTTTATTTCCGTGGCTTTGATACGGTCGCCAAGTATATTGATGAAGTAGAAGCCTACGTTCGGGTCGGTACCGACGATTTTAATTTTGCTGCCGGTGACGTGAATGTCGTGTCCGGGGGTAAGGATTTCATCTACCAGCTTGGTGGCTATGTCAAAGATTTGATCGACAAAACCTTCCACGTCGGCGATGCCCTGAATGGCTACGGCAACGGTTTCATCAATCAGCTTGCGCAGCTTGTCGCGCGTGCGGAAAGAGAGGCGGAACTGGTGCTTTTCCTTGTTGAAGGGTTCATTAACGGAGTCGTAAGTACCGCTAATGCTGGGGTGAATGCTGAAATAACCGAAATTGATGGAGAAACCGTCCAAGAGCTGATGGATAGCCTGATCCAGAAAACCGTGTACATAGCGCAGCATGTCGTCATAATTGCCCGTCACGTCGCCGCGGCTGATGGAGTCCGCGCTGACTTCTTCTATCGAAAGCGGGGCTTCGGCTCTCGCCCTTGCCACAAACTTTCCCTTAACCTCCTTGAGGTTGTTTGGATACAGCCACGCCTTGGTGGTGTGCATCTTTTCCGTCACTTTTTGAGCGATTGTTGCCATAAGATTTGGGAATTTGAAGTTAGTAGTTAGAAATTAGTAGTAAGTAGTTTGGAGTTGGAAGAACCCCTAACAGGGTTTGAAACCCTGTTAGGGGTGAATTATGTACCAAGTTCTTCCTGAACTATGGTGGTCACCTGAAAGACAACAAACAGATAAACAACCACTTACGCCGCAAGGCAATGCAAATGCAGAGACGCAAGGCATTGCGTCTCTACGAATAACAAAACGCCGACCCATGCAGGCGTAAACCCGCATAAATCGGCGCATATAGACACAACAAAAACAACATAGTTCAGGAAGAACTATGTCACTTTTTGCTCAAAAATCGGTTTGAACGGTGGCAAAGATGCAGTCTATAATCAATCCTCGCAAGCAATGGCTGTGTTTTTTTCAGGGGCGCCGGTACATAAGGATAACTTTTTGCACAAAGACAAAGAGTTTACGACACGAAGCCCCGAAGGAACGAGGCTTTCAGGGTATCCTGAAAGGATACCGGATTTCAGCCCCACATGCAGCGTAGCGGAATGTGGGGTTTAGGAACGATGCCAACAAGGGAGTTCTGAAAGAACAGTATATCCTGTCATCCTTTTAGGATTTCATCAGGTCGCCCTTTCCGCAAACCCCACATTCCGCTCCGCTCCATGTGGGGTTGAAATCTTTTGCCCTTTCAGGGCATTTGCGTAAAACATACCCCTGTTCTTATGATTCACGCAAGTGCATTGACCTATATTGAAAAAGTCATACATTTGCGACCGCTTCCCCGCAGAAAGCGGGCAGGGGGAGAGGTCATAAATTATATATGTATATGAGAAGGAGTATATTATCGGCGGGCTTGTGCCTTGTCTGTGTGTGTCAAGCGATGGCGGATATAAGTTTTACAGAGTCTTTAACCGGTTTCGAATATTCTTTACATGAAAACCTGACTGCCTCCGTCATAAAATTCGTTCCTTCTGCCTACGATGGATATAGTTATCGTTTTGACCGGCACGAGATTGAATTTCCGGAACACGTTTACGCTGAGGGGGTACTGTATAATGTGACAAATATTGGTTCTAATGTCCTGCCAGACAAAAACGATATGACGATCCTGCCGCAAAAAAAAGCCATAAAGATTTATTACATAACTATTCCGGGCGGGATACAAAATGTGGACAAAGGTGCTTTTGCCAATGCAGCCTATATCACTTCCGTTACTATTGAGAAAGGGGTAAGATCTATCGGAGATCAGGCTTTCGATGGGTGTTCCCTTGTTTCCATAAACATTCCGAACAGTGTAACATATCTTGGCGCGGGTGCTTTCAGTAATAATAAATACTTAACAAACGCGATCATTCCGGACGATATGAAAAGTTTGAGCAGCAGTCTTTTTTCCGATTGCTCTTCTCTTCGTTCTGTTACTATTGGGAAAGAGGTGACAAGTATCGAACCTTTCGCCTTCTTGAACTGTACTTCCTTTACTTCCTTTACTTCCACAATCATTTCGGACAGTGTGAAAAGTATTGGCAGGCCTGCCTTTGTCATTCCGGGCAGTGTGAAAAGTATCGGTGAGCGTGCCTTCAGCGGGTGTATTTCCATTACTTCCGTAATCATTCCGAGCAGTGTGACAAATATTGCAGGTGATGCTTTTTTCGAAAATCGTTTTACGGACGCTTATTTCGAATGGAATACCCGGGAGCAGCTGTCCGGAGTTTATCTTGGTTTGGGGGGAATGCCGGCATCTTGCCTCTTCCATATACCGAGAGGCACCGAAAGACTGTACGGGTGGGACCCTGAAGATGCTTACAGTAAAGGGCTTCAGCATAGCATCGAACCCCATTCCTACATTACCAGGGTTAATGCAGATCCGACGCACGGATCTGTAACCTGCAATGAGGATTCTGTGCCTTATTCCCAAGAGAATACGCTGACGGCTAATCTTGATTACGGTTATCATTTGGAAAAATGGACAGATGCAGAGGGAAATATTATCTCCGATAAAAATCCCTATACGTTTCATGTGGAGAAGGATAATCCAAGTATCACGGCATGGTTTAGCCCAAACGAATGTCGGCTTATCGTTCTCGCCGGTGAACATGGTCGGATAGCTCCTGAATTTAGAGATGGTATCTATCCGTATCATCAGCCTGTGGCGATAGAGGTTATCCCTGATGAAGGGTATCATGTTGCGAAATGGACGAATGAACAGGGCGACAGTATTCACAGTTCCGCCTCCCCCCCCTACAGCTTCATTTTGAACGGCGACATGACTGTTACAGCTCATTTTGCCAAAAACAGTTATCGTGTGGATTTGTCTGCCGATGTAAACGGTACGATAAAGTCGGGGGCAGGCGTGTATGAGTATGACAAAGAGGCGACTGTGGAAGCCTCTGACAAGAAAGGCGGTCATTTCTCGCATTGGGCAGACGCAAACGGCAACGTTCTTTCCGCTGAAAATCCTTATACATTTATTGTGAAAAAGGACATATTCATTCAGGCACGTTTTGAGGAGTACGCTTTTCCGATGTCTATTAACGGATTAAATTATGATTTAACCCGCACGGCTCATGCAGCTGTTGTAAATAAGGATAACAAGGGCTACGACGGGAATGCCGCGCTTGTCATTCCGGATATAATTGCATACGACGGTATGCAATTTACCGTAGTCGGGATTGCGGACGGTGCCTTTCAGGGAAATAAAAGAATTGAGTCCGTAACCTTTGGATACGAGACGAAAGAAGTCGGAGAAGGAGCTTTCCTCGGCTGTTCTTCTCTTGCCTCCGTAAGCATTCCGAGCAGTGTAAAAAGCTGGAAACCCAAGACTTTTCGCGAATGTACGTCCCTGAAATCCGTTACTTTCGAGAAGGGGGTGACAAGCATCTGGGAAGAAGCCTTCTTCGGCTGTTCTTCCCTTGTCTCCGTAACTATCCCGTATGATGTGGCAAGGATTGAAAGCCGGGCTTTCTCGGCTTGTTCAAAACTGCAAGAGATTGTTCTTCAATGGCCTTATTCGGATAGAGGCGTTGTCGGCGACGGTGCTTTTTCCGGCGTATCGGCGAATTGCCGGGTTTATATACAGAAAGGGACGGAAGGCGGATACGAGTGGCGCCGCTCGGGTGCTATATGGCAGGGGGTCATCGTTGCTTCCGCTAATTATGTAATTGCCGCGAGGGCAAAAGAGCCGGCTATGGGGCGTGTTATCGGCGGCGGAGACAGAGAAATCTACTATGCAGAGACAACGCTGACGGCTGAGGCTGCCGAAGGTTATCATTTCACGAAGTGGACGAATGCGGAGGGCGACACTCTTTCGGATGTTAATCCTTATGCGTTTGTTGTGGTGGAAGACATGACCATCTGGGCACATTTTGCCATAAATACTTACCGCGTGATGCTTTCTGCCCGCGACCACGGCAAGATAAAGCCGATTGGCGATAGCGCCTATCCATACGGAACGGAGGTGACCCTAAAGGCAGAGGCTGATACGGGGTTTTATTTTGCGAAGTGGACAAGTGCAGAAGGCCGCTTTCTTTCCGCCAATAATCCCTATACCTTCGCTGTGAGGGAGGATGCAGACATACAGGCACATTTTGCCTTAGGCAGCAACGGGCATCAGGTGAATGTGACCGCCGATAACGGTATGATAAAGTCGGGCAGCGGCGTTTATACGCATGAATCCTACGCGAGCTTGGAGGTTTCCGCTCATACGGGCTATCGGTTTGTGAAATGGACAAATGCAGCGGGCGACATCCTTTCCACTGATAACCCCTGCCGGCTCTTGGTGACGGGGGATATGGATGTATGGGCTGTTTTTGAGAAGATGAATTATACGCTGCGTGTGTCCGCCGGGGCAAACGGTTCGGCAGACGGTAGCGGCAGCGGTCTCTATAAGGACTATATGAAGGCGACGGCAGTTGCCGACGACGGTTATCATTTTGTGAATTGGACGAATGCGAAGGGTGACAACGTTTCTGCCAATAACCCATATGAGTTTCCGCTGATAAATGATACGGAGCTGACGGCGGTGTTCGAGGAAGGGTATCGGGACAGGGTGAAGGTGACGGTTCTCTCCTCAGGCGGCGGACGTGCGCTCGGCGGCGGGGAGTATGATTACGGGACACCGGTCAAGTTGACGGCTGTTGCCAATTCAGGGTATTTTTTTACGGGATGGATACGAGACGGTTTGCAGGTTTCCGTGGAGGATGAGTATGAGTTTATGCCGAATGAAGGGAGCAAGGAGAGTTCTTATCTGGCGTTGTTTACGAAGTGGCTCACCGGCAACGGTCTCCTGCCGCCGGTTGCAGAAGCGGGGGCTTCCTATGCGGACGGGCTGTTGCGACTTGTCAATTTGGAGGACTGCATGATTACCGTCACGGCGGCAACCGGTCGGAAGATGTTGCAGCTGGAAGCAGGGAGCAATGACGAACTGTATGTTGCTGCTTTGCCTGCCGGCATCTATATCCTGAATGCCGCAGGCGGAAAAGGGAGATATGTTACGAAGTTTGTAGTGCGGCAGTAGAGATACAAAATCTTGCTCGTGTTGCGGGTCGTCCCTACGGGACGGGAGATTTCAGCCCCACATGGAGCGAAGCGGAATGTGGGGTTAATGAA
>LBCX01000454.1 GCA_001657575.1 Bacteroidales bacterium Barb4 | reverse complement strand
GAAATGATGGGCGATGCTCTAAAGAACTTGGCGCTGTATGCGGATGGATGTCCCGCTTGCCTCTTGTCGATGTTCGGGGCGGTGGCGGATTTGACGGTGGAGGAGGCGAAGGCGGGTTGGGACAAGGACGGCATCAGCAGTTTTGCTTGGCTCTTCGCTGAAGTGACCGGCGACGAACGCCGGGCAAGATTGGACCGGCATCGGAGACGCATGTCTCAGGATAAGGTGGCATTGCTTCGTGAGGCGCAGAAGCGAGGCGCAAAGGTTCACATTCATGCCGCATCATAGCGCGGCCATCATATGACCTGTGGTTCATCCTCAGGGTTTGAACAGGTCTCCCTGCCGATGGCGGGCAAGGGCATGGAGAAAGGCGGGTGATTCCGCCTCCCTGTCTGCCCATGCCCTGAAGAAGGCGACTGCACCACCGGCGGCTTCAAGTTTTTCCTGCTCGAGCCCATGGCTGAGGTATCCGTTCACCCCAAGCGGGAACGGAACATCCGAAGGGGCCCGCAAGGTGATGACGGTCCACCCGTCGATGCGCCAGTTGTGGGTGGTGCAGATGCGGCAGGTGATGCCGCGCCATATCAAGGTCTCGTAGGTGGTCCGCGTCCTATGCGGCATGGGCCACCAAACGGCGGACGACAAAACCCAACACCCTCAGCCATCGGGTTCTCAATGAGCATGAACTGGAACAGTCCTTCCAGCAGACAAGACGTTACCTCACCAGCAAGAAGGAGCGCCGGTGCGCATCATTCTCCGCATGGTGCAATCTCATGTACCTTCCCGAACTGGCCGCCATCGCCAGCCATGAGGTTTTCAGACACACCTAACGGCGAAGAACACAGATGCGCCGGAACCCTTCCAGATAACGCTCAACTTTGCCGGGGTCGGCTACGGCCGCCCACAAGATAACTTCGGCCATGGCATCCTTGCCGCATCTCGGCCATTCAAAGGTGACGTCGGGAAACCTTCGCTTAAAGGCATCCGCCACAGCGGCCCTGCACCGATCGTCACTGTGTAAGTAGATTCGGCACGCCCTATAATCACGCCAGCCACGGTCAAGGCCTACCATCGTTTCCGGCATCACCAGAGAGACAACCACAACACCGGCCGCGAACATACGCGCCATATCCAATACCCCCATAAAAAGCTTTTGATACTGAAAAAATATGGCCGCCGTAGGAGGTCGGCGGCCCTGCGGATGTCATATAGAATGGCCGGTCACCCGGACACGACTCTATGAAGTTCACGTCAAACCGTCCTGGCACCCATGCGAAAAGGGGCCGCACGAGATAGACGGCCCCGTCAGTGATGATCACCCGGCAGCTTGGCGCGAGCTAATCCCTTATCGACGTCCATCGAAAGAAATCTGACGCCCGAAGTTTGCCTCTTCCAACGCCCGCACAGCCGCTTCGCATTCCGGGTCAAACCGCGCAATTACCTTTAGATTGGCTTGGTCCCTTTCCGCGGCATCGCGCTCCTCTTGCTCGCGAAGCCACCGGTCATACGCTTCGAGCGACCAT
>LBCX01000453.1 GCA_001657575.1 Bacteroidales bacterium Barb4 | reverse complement strand
GAAACTGACGGGCAAGGCGGGCTGTATCGGCGACATCGGGACTCATGCCTGGCATCTGGCAGAATATGTTTCCGGACAGAAGGTTACCGAACTGTGTGCCGAGTTGAACACCTTCGCCCCCGGTCGTCTGGTGGACGACGACGGTGCCGCTTTCCTCCGTTTCAACGGCGGATTGAAGGGCGTACTGACCGCCTCGCAAATCGCCGTCGGGGAAGCCAACAACCTCGCCATCCGCATCTACGGGGAAAAGGGCGGCTTTGAATGGAAACAGACAAATCCGAACATCCTTATCGCCAAATGGGGCAACCGTCCCGAAGAAACCATCCACATTGGCACAAACGGCTGGCTCGGTGAAGCTGCCAAATGGAACACGCGCACGCCGGCGGGTCATCCCGAAGGCTTTATCGAATCCTTTGCCAACATTTACCGCAACTTTACCCTCACCGTCATGGCTAAGCGCAACGGCGAACAGCCGACTGCTGAAATGCTGGACTTCCCCGGTGTTTGCGATGGTGTGCGCGGTATGCAATTCATCGAAACGATGGTGGAAGCCGGTTGGAACAACGAAGTGAAATGGGTGAAATGGATCAATGGTTGACAACATCCTTATGACATCAAAACTAATTGCGGGCTGCTGTTTCCTATTGGGGGCGGCAGCCTTTGCTCAAAAGGCGGAATGGCAGAACCCGCAGGTCAATCAGTTGAACCGTGCGCCCATGCACGCGGCTTACTTTGCCTACGAAACGGAAGAGGCTGCCCTGACGGGATGCAGGGAGGCATCGGCGAACTTTATGACGCTCAACGGCACGTGGAAATTCAACTGGGTGAAAGATGCCGATGCCCGTCCGGCTGATTTCTTCCTGCCGAATTATAACGACAGTGGGTGGGATGAACTGTCTGTTCCCGCTATATGGGAGATGAACGGCTACGGTGATAATATATATGTGAATATCGGCTATGCGTGGCGAAGCCAGTTCAAGAACGATCCGCCCCGTTTCCCGATGGAGGATAATCATGTCGGTTCCTACCGCAAGGAAATTGTCATTCCTGCCGGTTGGACGGGGAAAGAAATCTTTGCTCATTTCGGGTCGGCGGTGTCCAACCTCTCCGTCTGGGTAAACGGGCGGTTTGCCGGTTACAGCGAGGACAGCCGTCTGGAAGCCGAGTTCAATCTGACGCGCTTTCTGCATCCGGGAAAGAATCTGATAGCCTTTCAAGTGTTTCGCTGGTGTGACGGCACTTATCTGGAAGATCAGGACATCTTCCGCATGTCGGGCATTGCTCGCGACTGCTACCTGTACACGCGCCATCCGAAGCATATTCAGGACATCCGCGTAACTCCCGTATTGGATGAGCAATACAAGGACGGCACGCTCAAACTGTCTTTCAACCTGAATGGAAATGCTACTGCGAACATCAAACTGCTGGACGACAGGGGTACCGAAATTGCTGCCCAAACCCTGAGCGGCTCCGGCAAACAGATTGCCTCAATATCTGTCAGTGCCCCCAAGAAATGGACGGCGGAAAC
>LBCX01000452.1 GCA_001657575.1 Bacteroidales bacterium Barb4 | reverse complement strand
ACCGTCGTCCGCACATTCATCAGGAAGACGAACAGCACGATGACAACGAAGATGCTCCCCTCCAGCAGGCTGTTCTGCACATTGCCGATGGAGCTTTCGATAAAGCTGCTCTGCCGGAAGATGTCGGCGGACACCTGTATGTCCGGCGGGAGATTCTTCTGTATGTCCGCAAGGACGGCGTCCAGCTGGTTAGTCAGGAGGATGGTGCTTGTTTCCGGCTGCTTGGTGACAGTGATGATGACTGCCGGCCTGCCCTTTTCGGAAGCCGTGCCGAGTTTGGGGGACTTGCCGCCCGTCTGCAGGTCGGCGATATGCTCCAGCAGGACGGGCGAGCCGTTGATGGTCTTCACCAGACCCTTGCCAAGTTCGGCGGCATCGGCGGTGGAAAGAATGCCGCTGATGATGTATTCGTTGCCGTGCTGATAGAGGATGCCGCCGCTGGCGTTGCGGTTCATGTTGCGGCAGGCGGCAAGCACCTCGTCAGTCGTTACGCCGTAGTGCCGCATCTTGCCCGGGTCGAGCAGTATCTGGTATTCCTTTATATCACCGCCTATGACGGCGACTTGCGCCACTCCGCCCGTAGATAAGAGGCGGGGGCGGAATGTCCAGTCGGCAAGCGTCCGCAGGTCGAGCAGTGAGGTACTGTCTGCCGTCAGCCCGATAATCATGATTTCGCCCAAGATAGACGATTGGGGACCGAGCGTAGGCTTGCCCGCCGTCTCCGGCAGTGACTCGCCGACAACGGACAGCTTTTCGGATACAATCTGGCGGGCACGGTAAATGTCCGTCCCCCAGTCAAACTCTACGCTGACGATGGAGAAGCCCGTCACGGACGAGGAGCGGACACGCCGCACATGGGTCGCCCCGTTCAACGCCGTCTCAATCGGGAACGACACGGAGCGTTCCACCTCTTCGGGAGCCATGCCGCCGGCTTCGGTCATCACGATGACGGTCGGCGCGTTCAGGTCGGGGAACACATCGACATCGGTGTGCATCGCCGTGTATGTTCCCCAAATCATCAGCAGCACGCCGCAGACCAAAACAAGCAGGCGGTTGTGCAGGGAGTAGTGAATGATTTTATTCAGCATCTTGCGTTCCTCCCCTTTATTAATGATGATGAGTATGGGCAGGCATCGCGGCAGAGGCTGTGGCGAGCTTCAAATGGTAGGCGGCTTCGGTGACAACCACATCTCCGGCAGTCAAGCCCGACAGTATCCGCACCTCTGCCCCGTTGTCCGCCCCCGTTGTCACTTCCTGCTTCCGGTAACAATCCTCATCCAATTGAATGTACACAAAATACACCCCCTGCTCCTCCGTCAGAGCCGACAGCGGCACGCAGAGCACGTCAGGCACGGGCGAAGCCAGCAGAAACACTTCCGCATACGCTCCCGACACAATCCCCCCCCTATTGTCAAACTCGAAAGAGACAGGCACGTAAAACGAACCCTCCTCCGGCGACCGTGCATACGACAGCAACCGCCCGTTCAACTCCGGCAGCCTGTACAGGCAATGGTCGTAAGCCGTTCGGAAATC
>LBCX01000451.1 GCA_001657575.1 Bacteroidales bacterium Barb4 | reverse complement strand
GTTCTTATATTTATAGTGTTCAAATACAAATATATAATACACTGTAACCATGCTGACGGACGATAAAATACGGAGATTTTCTTTCCGGCAGACAACTTTTGTAAAGAATATCTATCAACAACAGAAAAACATTCTCTAAGAGAGGATTATGAAGGTAAAAAATAGCGGAACAATCCGAACGGATTATCAGATGTGAGATTATCACCATTTTGATTCTGTTTCATCCAAGCGGATTCAGATGTTTGAAACATTATTGCCTGTTTTATGTCTGTAAACATCAACAGTCTTTATTTCCTAAATCTGTGTCTTATAATCGCTTTGCAGAACTTGAAAAGAAAGCGGCTCTTCCTGTGACCTGTTTATCGGGAGACTGTACGGGCATCCCTTTCGCAGACTCCGCCTGCCTGAAAGTTTGCCGGAATCAACGGATTCATAATCATAAAGTCTTCAAAAACATTGCCGGATGGGAGAAATCATCCGTGGACCGGTTCTTTGGTTTCAAGCTGCACCTGACAGGCAATGAGAAAGGGGAAATCATCAACTTCGTATTCGCCGCCGGAAATGCGGACGATCGTGATCCGTTGAAATCCGGCAGCCTGCTCAAAGGGGTGACGGGTAAACTTTTTGCGGATAAGGGATACATCGCAGAAGGACTGTTCAACAGACTCTGCCTTGTCGGTATTCAGCTTTTGACTGTCGTAAAACGCAATATGAAAGAACGATACATGACACTGAATGGCCAGAGCATTCTTAGAAAGAGAGCTGTCTTTGAATCAGGTAACAACAACCTTAAGAATATCTGTCAGATTGAACATGCGAGGCATCGAAGCTTTAACAACTTCATTGCAAATTTAATATCCGGTATTGTTGCTTATTGCTTTTTACCTAAAAAGCTATCCGTTCATGTCAAGTTTGAACTGACTGCGCAATACACTTTATTCTATCCTTATATCGAACTCACGTTGTTTAATAAAAATTTATACATGAAAACGTTGAAATTTCCTTTTTTCAAACCCGATTTCCAGATAGAAATTTCCAATCCCTGCGAGAAATTCTCAATTTCCAGATAGAAATTCTCAATTCCTGCGAGGAATTCCCGATTTCCAGACAGACAACGCCGCTTTTTAAGCCGTGTTATCGCTTGCAGTATCAAATTTGTTTATATATTTGGGACTTACTTCATCTTTTCGCCTATGAAATAAGTCCCTTCATAGTTGGGAATTGTAAAGAAAAGGAACGCTCCGCCTATGAAGGTAGGGCGTTTTCGCTTTTCCCCTTTCCCATTGAGTTTAATCCAATAAAGTCCTGAAATCTTTTGTCCCTCCGGGTAGGGTGTCCAAAATTTGAAAATCATCTGTTTCATCCGTCGAGTTTTTTCCTCCTCTTAACTGCAAGATTATCCGTAGGATTATCTTTCGTCCAACTCTCCAGATCCTTGATAAAAACACCTTCGGGACAACGCTTGAACTCAACCGCGGACGGGTGACCCCTGTCGCCTGTCCGCGTAGGCAAAGGTAAAATCAAAACACAAGCG
>LBCX01000450.1 GCA_001657575.1 Bacteroidales bacterium Barb4 | reverse complement strand
ACAGGGAAAAAAGCGAGAACGCCCTACCTTCACAGGCAAAGCGTCCTCTTTTGTCTTGGAAACAAATTACTGTTAATAATCTGTGCAGCAAATGTACAATAAATTTCGAACCGTTGCATTTTCAGGGGAAAAAAAACTGTCTGACGGACAAAATTAAGGATATTTATAAAATGCCCTGAAAGGGTGATACAGATACAAGCCATAATTTACAATGCAATCCGTAACAATTATATCTTCGGGCGTCCTTATAACCCCACATTTCGCGGAGCTGCATGTGGGGCTGAAATCGGGCGTCCTTTGCAGGACTCCCTTGTCGGCGACGTTCTTATAGCCCTTCATGTATATCCCTTTCGTTTTTTTTCTGGAAATTTTGGCTGATTTATTTGCAGCATTGAATTTTGTCTGTATGTTTACAGCCTGTTTTTACACACGTTTGTGGTCTGTCTTTTTTGTTTTATATTATAAATACAGTGTTAGATCTTGACATTTTCATCAAGTCTTTTCATTTTGTTAAGAAACGCTCCACCTGTGAAGGTAGAGCGTTTTTGCTTTGAGAATGAGTACAGTAACCCCTAATAGGGTTTGAAACCCTGTTAGGGGTTCTTTTGTTGCGCAGTCGTCCCGAAGGGACGAAAGATTTCAGCCCGACGTAAAGCGAAGGGAAGAATGTGGGGGAATATGGGATTTACGGATAACGCCGTCAGGAAAGTTCTGAAAGAACGATAGTTTACCCCTAACCCTGTCAGGGATTCGTTCCATTTTTTTCTGAATTTTTTGCCTGTTTATTTGCAGCATTGGATTTTGACTATATATTTGCGGCATGTTTTTCATGACTTACAGTATAAATTATAAATGTTAATTTTACTAAGAAACGCTCCGCCTATGAAGGTAGAGCGTTTTTGCTTTGAAAATTGGGAGTTGGGAAGTTGGGAAGTTCCGCAATCCCTAACAGGGTTTCAAACCCTGTTAGGGATAGGTGGGATAAATGCGCGGCGAAAATAATATTATTTAGTTATAAGTATTGATGCAAGCAAATTATTTTTATTAAATCTGTTGCGCGGTCGTCCGGTAGGGGCAACCCTCGTGGTAGCCCTCCCCCTTGGTTTATATTATACCTGTATATTTCATGATCGCCCCGAAGAGGCAAAAGATTTCAGCCCCACATGCAGCTCCGCGGAATGTGGGGTTATAAGGACGACTGGGAAGTTCTGAAAGAACGCTCGAACATATAATTGTTACGGATTGCATTGTAAATTATGGTTTGTATCTGTATCATCCTTTCAGGGCATTTTATAAATATCCTTAATTTTGTCCGTCAGACAGTTTTTTTCCCCTGAAAATGCGACGGTTCGAAATTTATTGTACATTTGCTGCACAGATTATTAACAGTAATTTGTTTCCAAGACAAAAGAGGACGCTTTGCCTGTGAAGGTAGGGCGTTCTCGCTTTTTTCCCTGTTCTGAAAGGATAATACAAATACAAACCATATTTATAATGCAACCTGTAACAATATATATTTATTGTCCTTTCAGGA
>LBCX01000449.1 GCA_001657575.1 Bacteroidales bacterium Barb4 | reverse complement strand
CATTATCTGAATACTATTCTTTCAAGGAATAGCATAATATTAAATTAATCTACATTATAGACGAAAGGACTAGCTAACACTAGTCCTTTTTTGTATAGCTTTTGATCTACTCGTTACACTCGCAGAAAAAGCTATACATATAATCAAAACCAACCCACCATAAATTTTAATTGTAAAATAATTGCTTTTTTGACTTCGCGATATCGCTTTAATGATTTGGATTGGTTGTTAAGTTGGAATTAATCCAACTTAAAACCTGCACCAATCGCCACTTCAGTGGCTATCATTTTCGCTTTGCTCGTCAAAAATTTTCTCATTTCACAATGTAAAATTTAGGTTTGGCAAGCATCGTATTTGCTAGCCACTTCATTCGCTACGCTCATTTCGTGACCGCAAATACACTTGTTGGGGGCATGCCCCCAATCCCCCTGCCAAATGCTAGCCATATAACAAAATTAATTGTAAGCATAAATGCATTCACTTCTTTTCTATATAAATATGAACGAAGTGAATAAGCGTCGGAAAAGCAGCAAAAAGTTTCCTTTTTGCTGTTGGAGCATGGGGTTTCAGGGGGTGCAGTATCTGACGTCAATGCCGAGCGAAAGCGAGCCGAAGGGTAGCATTTACGTTAGATAACCCCCTGATATGCTCCGACGCTTTATATAGAAAAGAAGATTTAACTAGCTAAATTCTTAATGTGAATTGATATGACAATGTTTATAAGGAATTTGTTTGTAGTGATTTTTGACATGTTTTGTAGTGAATTCTGTCGACAAATGTTGTGATTAATTCACTACAATGATAAAATATGAACTAAGAAAGGAGGAAATAAAATGAAGGAAAGATATGGAACGGTGTATAAGGGGTCTCAGAGGCTCATAGACGAACAAACTGGAGAAGTAATAGAGGTAGATAAGTTATACCGAAAACAAAGCTCTGGGAACTTTGTAAAGGCTTATATCGTACAGTTAGTTTCAATGTTGGATATGATTGGAGGAAAAAAACTAAAAATCGTCAATTATATTCTAGATAATGTCCATTTAAGCAATAATTTAATCGTAGCAACTACAAGAGAGATAGCAAAAGCTACAAACACAAGCACACAGACAGTTACAAGAACCCTAAAAATATTGGAAGAAGGAAATATTATTAAAAGAAGAACTGGTGCTATAATGCTTAATCCCGAATTACTCATGAGAGGCGACGACCAAAAACAAAAATACCTCTTACTCGAATTCGGTCAGTTCGAGCAAGAGGCAACAGAAAAACAGAACAATGCATTATCTGAATACTATTCTTTCAAGGAATAGCATAATATTAAATTAATCTACATTATAGACGAAAGGACTAGCTAACACTAGTCCTTTTTTGTATAGCTTTTGATCTACTCGTTACACTCGCAGAAAAAGCTATACATATAATCAAAACCAACCCACCATAAATTTTAATTGTAAAATAATTGCTTTTTTGACTTCGCGATATCGCTTTAATGATTTGGATTGGTTGTTAAGTTGGAATTAATCCAACTTAAAACC
>LBCX01000132.1 GCA_001657575.1 Bacteroidales bacterium Barb4 | reverse complement strand
ACGCGCGGCGGGACGGTCGGCAGATATAACGACCAGCGGCACCTGCTGATAAAAGGCTTCGGCTACGGCAGGGTGGATATTCAGCAATGCCGTGCCTGATGTGCAGACCACAGCGGCAGGCTTCCCCCCGTGCAATGCCAATCCCAGCGCAAAGAAGCCTGCACTCCGCTCGTCCGTCACCGAATGACACGTAAAAAAAGGACACTCGGCAAGCGTCTGCACAATCGGCGCATTCCTGCTGCCGGGACACAGCACCACGTTTTTGACTTCATGCGCTTTCAGCAGGGCAACAAGCTGGAGTATTTGCTTTTTGTCGGAATACATTTTGAATGATTAACGGTGAATGATTAACGGTGAATGATTAACTGATGTTACGATGCATATACGCATCCCTATGGGATGACACTATGCATCCCTATGAGATGTATATGTGCATCCGTATGGGATGTCTATATGCATCCGTATGGGATGCATATACGCATCAAAGAATGTTAAAATGCCGGCAAGGATGCCCTGACAGGACAACCGGATGTATATTGTATTGTAAATCATCGTTTGTGGCAGTTTGTATCGTTCTTTCCTTAACCCCACATTCCGCTTCGCTGCATGTGAGGCTGAAATCTCTTGCCCCGTCGGGGCATCTGCGTAATATTACGGTGAATGATTAGCAAAGAGGGAGAGCAAAGAAAAAGTACTTTTTTGTAATAGGCAAGTAATAGGATCGTAATAGGCAGGTATATAGAAAGTAAAATATATTGCCTGCCTGTACGTTTGTCACCCATGATGAAATGGATACGACTGTTTCTTGTTTGCCTGCTTCTGATGCCGGCAGACGGTGAGGCGCAACGGCTTGCGGAGATACATTACGGAGTGGAGACGACAGGGTTTGCCGCTACCGGTGATTATACGCCTTTTTGGACGGCTTCCAACCGCTACGGCACTGTCCCGCTGGCGGCAGTGAACGGCTATTTGCGTGCCGATGTGACGCACAGCCGGCAGGTAACTGACGACTTTCGCTGGACGGTCGGCTTGGACGTGCTCTGTGCCGCACCCCGATACAGGAATATGTATGTACAGCAATTCTATGCCGAAGCTCAATACAAACAGCTGACGGCAAGCATCGGGAGCAAGGAGCAATACATTTCCCTGTGGGACAGGCGGCTCAGTTCGGGGGATATGATACAGTCGGCAAATGCGCGTCCCGTGCCGGAGATTAACATTAGCGTCCCTCAATTCATTGTTGTCCCTTTTACAGAGGGACTGTTGCAGGCGAAGGGAGATGTGAGCTTCGGGCTTTCGCTGGATACGAAATACCTTGATGGCTTTGCCCGTGAGGGGGAAGCGTATGTGAAGAATGTGCGTCGGCATCACAAGTCGCTTTTCCTGCGGGTGAAGGACACGCAAGACGGTTTCCCTTTTTACGGTACGCTCGGCTTGCAGCATACGGCGCAATGGGGGGGAACTTCCACCAACCCGAAGATTGGCAGGCAACCCGGTGCGTTCACCGATTTCATCCGTATGTTCTTTGCCCGGCACGGAGGAGCGGATGCCAATCTGTCGGATCAGATAAACGTGTTAGGCGCTCACCATGTATCGTATGACATGCAGATAGGCTACAGACGGGAGGATGCGGATTGGGAAGTTCAAGCCTATTATCAGCATCTGTCCTACGATGCCTCCGGTCTTTCTTTTTACAACGGGGCAGACGGTCTGTGGGGCATACGGCTGGATTTGTTCCGCTTCCCTTGGCTGAGCAAGGTGGTGGCGGAATATGTGAACACCCGCAATCAGAGCGGTTCTTTCCACCATATCCTTTTCAATCACGACAAGCATCCCGGCATGGGCGGCGGCGGCGATGATTACTATAACAACGGCATTTATACCAACGGGCATACCTATTTCAACCGAGGTGTCGGCTCTCCCCTCCTCCCTTCGCCGGAATACAATGCGGACGGCACGATGGGTTATCCCGGCACCCGTATCCTCGACTGGCACATCGGCTTGGAGGGCGCACTCACCCCGCAGGCTTCCTACCGGATACTGTACACCCTGATGAACGGGTGGGGAACAAGCCTGCGCCCGTTCCTCCGCAAAAGGACAGGGACATCCTTCCTGATAGAAATAGCCTATACGCATCCCGACCTCGCCGGATGGACATTCACAGGTTCCCTTGCCGGGGATACGGGGAACGTGTTCGGGAGCGGAGGGGGAGGAGTTGGTATAGGCATAAGCAAGCGGGGAGTGGCATCGTGGCGATGAACGGCTAAATGCCTTGCGCCTTTTCCACCTTCACCGACAGCTTGAAGTCCTCAAAATCAAGTTCCGTGCCATCGCTGATTGCCTCGCCGGTCAGGCGGATGGAGGCGGCAAGCACCTGATTGGCGATGTAGCCTTCAAAGTCTTTGACGGCATCGTCCGTTTCGGGGGAGGACTGGATGGTGACGTGCACTTTGTCGGTGATGTCGAAGCCATTGCTTTTGCGCAGGTTCTGGATGCGGTTCACCAGTTCGCGAGCCAAGCCTTCCTTGCGGAGTTCGCCGGTGAGGGTGATGTCCAGGGCGACCGTCAGGCGACCTTCGTTGGCAACCAGCCAGCCGGGTATGTCTTCGGATATGATTTCAACGTCCGCCCGTTCGATGGGGGTGTCCTGCCCTTCCACTTGCAGGGTGTATGTGCCGGCGGCTTCAAAGGCGTTGATGGCTTCCTGCGACATGGCTTGGACGGCGGCGGCAAGCGGCTTCATAATCTTGCCATAGCGCGGGCCGAGCTTCTTGAAGTCGGGCTTTATCTTCTTGACGAGGATGCCGGCGGCGTTATTCACGAACTTCAACTCCTTTACGTTCACCTCGTTCAGTATCAACTCCTTTACCGCTTCGATGCTTTCCTGCCGGCGGGCATCCGTTACCGGTATCATAATGCTTTGCAGCGGTTGGCGCACCTTTATATTCACCTTCCGGCGAAGGGCTAACACCATTGAAGATATATCCTGCGCCATCCGCATCCGTTCTTCCAAATGCTTGTCTATGAAACCATCATGGTAAAGGGGGAAGTCGGACAAGTGAACGGAGGCAGCCTTTTCGCGTCCGGTGGCGGCGGTCAGGTCGAGAAACATACGGTCGGAATAGAAGGGGGCTATCGGTGCCATGAGCTTGGCAACGGTTTCGAGGCAGGTGTACAAGGTCTGATAAGCAGAGAGCTTGTCCTCTGTTATGCCTCCGCCCCAGAAGCGGCGGCGGTTCAGGCGGACATACCAGTTGCTCAGGTTGTCATTGACAAACTCCGATATGGCACGTCCGGCGCGGGTAGGCTCATACGTGCCGTAATATTCATCCACATCCTTTATCAATGTGTTGAGCAGGGAGAGAATCCAGCGGTCTGTTTCCGGACGCCTGCCCCACGCAACATCCGGCGCGGAATAATTGAAGCCGTCCACGTTGGCATACAGGGCAAAGAAGGAGTAGGTATTATATAAGGTGCCGAAGAACTTGCGGCGCACCTCGTCCATGCCGTCCAAGTCAAACTTGATATTGTCCCAGGGCGAAGCATTGGTAATCATATACCAGCGCAGAGGGTCGGAGCCGTGCGCATCAATCGTGCCGAAGGGGTCAATGGCATTGCCGAGGCGTTTGGACATCTTGTTGCCGTTCTTGTCCAACACCAAGCCGTTTGACACCACCGTCTTGAAGGCTACACTGTCGAAAGCCATCGCACCAATCGCGTGCAGCGTGAAGAACCACCCGCGTGTCTGATCAACCCCCTCCGCAATGAAGTCGGCAGGGTAAATATCCCCCTTGTCCAACGCCTCCCTGTTCTCAAACGGATAATGTATTTGCGCATACGGCATGGCACCGGAGTCAAACCAGACATCAATCAAATCCGCCTCCCGCCGCATCGGCTCTCCCTTGTCCGACACCAGAAGAATAGCATCCACATACGGGCGGTGCAAGTTTATCCTGTCGTAATTCTCCTTTGTATAAACGCCCGGACGGAAGCCGGCAAAGGGATTGGCATCCATGACACCCGCCTTGACGGCTTTCTCTATTTCGTTGTAAAGCTCCTCTACCGATCCGATACACTTCTCCTCGCTCTTGTCCTCTGTCCGCCAGACAGGCAGGGGAGTACCCCAATAGCGGCTGCGGCTAAGGTTCCAGTCCTGCAAGTTCTCAAGCCATTTGCCGAAACGTCCCGTGCCGGTGCTTTGCGGCTTCCAGTTGATGGTGTTGTTCAGCTCTATCATCCGCTCGCGGCAGGCGGTGGTACGGATAAACCAGCTGTCTAACGGGTAGTACAGCACAGGCTTGTCCGTCCGCCAGCAATGCGGGTAGTTGTGCGTATGCTTTTCGATACGGAACACGCGGTTCTGCTGCTTCAACATCATGCAAATGCCGACATCCAGCGTCTCGTCCTTATCCGACAATGCTTCATCATAGGCATTCTTCACAAAGCGTCCGGCAAACGAGCCGTACTCCGCCGCATGGACAGCCTCCCGCACAAAGCCGGCATCAAGGTCTTCCAGCTTGAAATACTTTCCCGTCTGATCAACCATCGGGCGCATCCCGCCGTCCCTGTCCCGCATCATCAGGGGGGGTATGCCGTTGGCTTTCGCCACACGGTCATCGTCCGCCCCGAAGGTCGGCGCAATGTGTACGATACCCGTACCGTCTTCCGTTGTCACAAAGTCGCCCGTTATCACACGGAAAGCCCCCTCGCCGGGGTTCACCCAGGGGACAAGCTGCGCATAACGCATACCCGCCAGTTCAGAGCCGCGCCATTCCCCGACAATCTTATAAGGTATCAGTTTATCCCCTTCCTTATAATCCTCCAATGCCGTATCGGCGGCTTTGGGGTTGAAGTAGGCGGCGACCAAATCCTTTGCCAGCACCGCCGTCATGGGAACGCCCGTATAAGGGTTGTAGGTCTGCACCGCCACATAGTGAATCGTGCTGCCCACACAGAGGGCGGTATTGGAAGGCAGCGTCCACGGCGTAGTTGTCCACGCCAGAAAGAACGGCTCGCCGAACCCCGCCATCTCCGGCTTCGGGTCGGTGATGCGGAACTGCGCCGTGCAGGTCGTATCCTTCACATCGCGGTAGCAGCCCGGCTGGTTCAACTCGTGCGTACTCAAGCCCGTGCCCGCCGCCGGCGAATAGGGCTGTATCGTATATCCCTTATATAAAAGCCCCTTGTCGTAAAGCCTTTTCAGCAGATACCACAGCGTCTCGATATATTTATTGTCGTAGGTGATATAAGGGTCGTCCATATCCACCCAATAGCCCATTTGCTCCGTCAGCTCCTCCCACTCCCGCGTGTATTTCATCACATCCTTGCGGCAGGCGGCATTGTATTCGGCTACGGAAATCTTCTTCCCAATGTCTTCCTTCGTAATGCCCAACGCCTTTTCCACGCTCAACTCCACCGGCAGCCCGTGCGTATCCCAGCCCGCCTTGCGCTTCACCTCAAAGCCCTTCATCGTCTTGTAACGGCAGAATATATCCTTAATAGAACGGGCAATCACATGATGAATACCCGGCATCCCGTTCGCCGAAGGCGGCCCCTCGTAAAACACATACGACGGCTTGCCCTCGCGTATCTCCATGCTTTTGCGGAAGATGCTCTCGTCTTTCCACTTCTTCAATATCTCCTTGTTCACAGCCGCCAAGTCCAACTTGGCATATTCGGCAAATCTCTTATGGCTCATAATACTTTCTGTATAAATGTATATATATCAGTACATGCAGGGTTGTTTCTTATTTTATCGTCCGTTAAATAATCCGAGTCGCTGATGCAAACGGTATTTGATTTTCCTGATAATTGGAGTTGTCCGACTGTGCCAATTAATGATTTCTTAGGATCATATTTCTTTCCGTTGATTTCCTTTTTTATATTGTCTTTGTACTTTACTTTCCCTTTGAAAAGAGCTGTTGATTCATGTATTTCTAAAAAGGCATCCGCTTTATTAAAAATATCTTCATTTCCTTCTTTCATTAGAGGGATTAAAACATCTTCCAACATGCCGCTTTCTTTTTCAGGTTCGGTAAAAACGAAAGTGCCTGTCTTAATATTTCCTATTGTATATATTTCTTTATTATTGAAATTTTCAGGGATGTCTATTCCGGAGAAGGATTGTCCTAATTCCTTTTTTACTTGCTTGATTCTATAATTAATACCTTTGTTATCCGCGTCAAAAAAGAAAAGTATAGATATCTTAATATCTTCAGCCACTTGATAAGTATCCGCTTGATGAGTATTAAGAGCATTGACATCATGTATAAATTCAATCCTTCTTTGTTCCTGCAGATCTCCTCCCAAAGCATATATAGATATAATACTGCTATCTTTTTGCATAACACGAGATGGCAAAAATTTTGAGCGAGTATCACCAATTTTCATCTCTTCTATTGATATGGAAGATATTCCACTTTTAAACACTTCGTTTAAAGGAAAAGGATAATCCTTTATAGCGATATGATTTTTTTTAATGTCATTTGCCTTTAATATACGGTAAATAAATGCAGCATCATGCTCCCCTTCCGTTAAAATAAAAATGATGTTTTGCGTCATATTATCGTATATCAATATTTATAAATCTAATTAACGATTCCAAACGTTCTCCATCTATATATTTGCAAACAACTTTTCCTTTTTCTTCAGTTAAAGAATATGCCGTAATATCTTTATTATTATACTTTGCTTCGATAAAAGCGTCAATACATTCTTTGCTATGAGTAGAGAGGAATACTTGTACATTAAACCTGTCAGCCAATTGTTGAATAAACCTTGAAAAATTAACTAAAAGGCTTTTATGCAATGCACAGTCTATCTCATCAATACATAGTATTCCATTACTATTATATCCCATAAGCAAAGCTATTTCAAAGACCCTTTGCAGACCTTCTCCGTATTTTGTAATATCTATAGCCTGCTCCAGTTTGCTTGATGTTACCATGAAGCGGTAATTCTCCACCATATCTATTTTTTGAACAGAGGTGTCTATATTCTTACGGATAAAATCAACAATATCACCGAAAAACTTTTCACGAATGGCATAGGTATGAGCACGACTTAACAAATCAATATTATACCTGTAGGGACTGGTAAAAGAACCTTGACAAAGTACATTCGCCTTTACATATCGCAAATCCGGCTTCCGGTTTGAGTACAAATGAACACTGCTCTCTAAATCTGTCTTATCAACTTTAGCTTCGATTTTCACAGTTGATAAATAGTTTGTTTTATCAATATTCTCCGTTGAATCTTCCTTTTGAATCAATAACTCAGAAGATGCTTCGTTGAAACATCCCGATATTTCAATATTATCCCCAATATTTTTATCGAACCACTTAGATTGAAACTCATCATAGAATTTCCCTCTGTATTTTTCCAATTCAAAGAGAGCATTAATATTGTTAAGTTGAGAAAGCAGATAGAATGCTTCCAGAACAGTTGTTTTCCCCGTATTATTGTTTCCGGCAAAAATATTGATACGTGATAAATGATTTATATGAATATCTGATAATTTTCGGTAGCGTATGATATTCAAACAGTCAAAGTGTTTATGAACAGACGGAAAGTATTTAGATACTTGTTTTTCATTGATAGTTACTATTTCCGGATAATTAGACTCTATTTTCCAAAGTTCATCCTTTATTTGGGCTATAAATTTTTTAATCTCATGCCGGGCATTTGGTGTAGCCTGATGTGCAGAGTCTTCTTCTGCATATTCTATGATTTTTTTGCTTTCCATATAGAATAGGTTATAGAAAATTTAGTATTGTGCTTAACTTCATCGGCTTCCCTTTGCGTATCTCCATGCTTTTGCGGAAGATGTTCTCGTCTTTCCACTTCTTCAATATCTCCTTGTTCACAGCCGCCAAGTCTAACTTGGCATATTCGGCAAATCTCTTATGGCTCATATTATAAGTACGTGATGCAAATTAGTTTAGGTAATTATATATCAGTTTACAGTATTTCGGGACGTGGGAAGCCTTTTGTTGTTTTTGAGAACCCCTAACAGGGTTTGAAACCCTGTTAGGGGTATGTTACGCAGATGCCCCGAAGGGGCAAAAGATTTCAGCCCCACATGGAGCGCAGCGGAATGTGGGGTTAATGGTGATGCCGGTAAGGAAGTCCTGAAAGGACGACCGAATATATATATATTGCGTTGTAAATCATCGTCTGTATTTGTATCACCCTTTCAGGGCTTTATT
>LBCX01000015.1 GCA_001657575.1 Bacteroidales bacterium Barb4 | reverse complement strand
TAGTTCTAATGGAACTCCGATAGAAGAGTAGTTATAGAGGCTTGAAAGCAGTTCTAAACTATTCATCTATGTTTATAATAAAAATATATAGAAAATTACCGATTTCTTTTAGAAATAAAATTTACAATATATTTTTAGGAACGCTAATCAATTTCATTCGTTGCCCTCACAATCCTGTATGGTTTTATAGAGGATATAAAACAAAGAAAAAATTATTATCTTTATCTACATTATTCTCAGATAAAGCTGGTATAGAAATAGGTGGTGGAACATTATTATTTAGCAGTAATGGATTCTTTCCTGTTTATACTTTTGCGGAATTTGTTGACGGATGTAATTTTTCAAATGAAACGATATGGGAAGGACATATTGATTCAAAATCATATATGTATAGTGGTATTAAACTAGGTGAACAATTTATTGGAGAGGCTGTAGATGTAGCTTCTATTGTAAATAAACAATATGATTTTCTTATTTCTTCTAATTGTTTAGAACATATAGCCAACCCATTGAAAGCGATAAAGAATTGGTTGTCGGCGTTAAAATCAAACGGTCAGATAATGCTTGTATTGCCAAATAAGCAATCTAATTTTGATCATCGAAGACCATACACAACATTTTCTCATTTACTTGAAGACTATCATGCGAATGTTGACGAAAAGGATATGAATCATTTAGATGAAATTTTAACTTATCATGATATAAAAAGAGATAGAGGAGCAGGTAATGCAGAGCAATTTTTAAACCGCTCGAAAGATAATTATAAAAATAGATGTTTACATCATCACGTTTTTTCCGCATCTGTTTTAATCGAAGTTTATAAGTTTTTTAATTTGAAAATCATATATTGCGGAGAGGATTGGAGTAGTATTTATATAATTGGTATAAAATAATGAGAATAATAGGTATTGTAATATTATATTATCCGGATGCAGATGTAAAGAATAATATTTCTTCTTATCTGGATTCCATAGATAAACTCATTGTTTGGGATAATACTCCAGGAGGTTCTGATATTTATCTCCCAGATAATCATAAAATTCAAAGAATGAGTCTTAATGAAAATGTCGGTATAGGAAAAGCCTTAAATGAAGCGGTTTTATATGCTAAAAATAATGCTTATACTCATCTGCTGACAATGGATCAGGACAGTTATTTCAAAGACGATGATTGTGAGAAATATATAGAAACTATAAAGAAAGTAAAACAAAGAGCTATTTTCTCTCCTAATTATATAATTCATGGTAAAAAATGGTACAAAGAACAAGATTCTATCCTCGAGGTGGAAACAACTATGACATCAGGTTCTTTATATCTTGTTAGTATTTTTGATGAAATTGGATTATTCAGAGATGATTTTTTTATAGATGTAATTGATGGAGAGTTCTCTTTTCGAGCAAAGAAAAACGGAATACTGACTAAAATAATACCTTATACATATTTAATTCATAATTTAGGTGTTGAGAAGAAGAAATATAAGTTCCTGTGGATGTTTATTACATCTAATGAACGATCCCCAATAAGATCATATTATATAATAAGAAATGGCGTAATTACCAAACATCTTTATCCTTGGGTGAACTGGAGAGAATATTTTTTTTATAGTCTTTATAAAAGATTGTTTTTAGTATTATTTTATGAAAAAAATAAATATGCCAAATGCAAAGGTTTGCTATTAGGATATATTCATGGTAAGATGAGAAAAACAGGGAAACAAACAATCTTTAATGAAACAAAAATAGTAATTAATGTATAATACTCCTATCCTGTTTATAATCTTTGCCAATCCGAATACAACCGCACAAGTATTTGAACGAATCAGGCAGATACAGCCAACAAAATTATACGTTGCCGCTGATGCACCGCGTGAGGGGCGGATGGAAGAGCCTAAGCGTTGCGAGCAAACGCGTGCAATTATCAATCAGATTGATTGGGAGTGTGAACTGAAAACGTTTTATCGTGATAAGAACTTGGGACCTAAAATTGCTGTATCAGAAGCAATCACTTGGTTTTTTGAACAGGAAGAATATGGGGTTATTCTCGAACATGATTGTTTGCCGGATTTGTCTTTTTTCTCTTTTTGTGAGGAATTGCTTATCCGATATAAGGATGATGACAGGATTGGGCATATAGGTGGGAATTGTTTTTTGCCCGATATTGTAAAGAATGGATTGAGCTATGATTTTTGTTCGATTACACATATATGGGGCTGGGCTACTTGGAGAAGGGTTTGGAAGAATTATGATGTAAATTTTCCGTTTTGGAATGAATACAAAGAGAAACGTTCGTCCTTATTTTGCAACAAATGGGAGGAGATATATTTTTCGTCTTTTATTCCGGATGCATTAGAAAACAGAAATGGAACAAATACGTGGGATGTCCAATATTATTATATGTTACGCCTGCAAAATCAATTGTCTGTTTATCCTTCTGTAAATTTAGTTACAAATATCGGATTAGGAGATCCGAATGCTGCACACACAGCTAAAGTTTCTAAAAAATTATTTGTCGATTTAACACCAATATCCTTTCCACTAAAACATTCGCCATATACTATGGGTAATAAGTATATTGATGAAATGAGCATTAAAAAAATATTTTTTTCATATAAAAGGATCATTAGAAATTACTTTAAAACGATGTTTATTTAATAATAATGAAGCTAATAGAACAATTACACAGCTATTATTTACGCCAATCATTTTTCCCCGACATTGTTAGTATATTCATCAATCCCTTTTATCTTATCCGAAAAGGAATGCCAAAGAAGATTATTGAATATTCATCAGACTTCACAGGAAAAATGTTGGACTTTGGTTGTGGGCATAAGCCGTACCAATCGATTTTTTTACATGTAGAAGAATATATTGGAGTTGACTTTGAGAATGAGGGACACATTCACCAAAAAGAACAGATTGATGTGTTTTATGATGGTAAGTCTTTGCCTTTTCCTGACAATTATTTTGATTGTGCTATATGCACAGAGGTATTGGAACATGTGTTTGATATGGATTCTTCTTTAATTCTTTTAAAGCGTGTACTAAAAAAAGATGCAAGAATTATACTAACAGTTCCTTTTGTTTGGCCTGAACACGAAATGCCTTTTGATTTTCGCCGTTTCACAATTGGTGGATTAACTCAAAAATTAGAAAAGCATGGGTTTGAAATAATTAAAGCGCACAAGAATGGGAATTATATTTCTGTTATTGTACAATTGCAAATAATGTTTTTGCATCATTTGCTGTTTACAAGAAATGTGTATTTGAATTTAATCATCAATGCTGTTTTTATATTCCCATTTACACTTGCTGGCATTATTTTCTCTTCAATGTCCTTGAAACGAAAGGAATTATATTTTAATACAATCATATTAGCATCTAAAAAACATTAATATGAAGTATCCCTTTTATTTATTATGAAAATCCTATTTGTAAATACATCCGAAACTACAGGCGGTGCTGCCGTTGCTGCTAATCGTCTGATGTATGCCTTACAAAAAAAGGATGTGGAGGTTGCTATGCTAGTACGAAATAATGATACGGATAACCCGAACGTTGTTTCAATCAATCAATCATGGCTTAACCAAAAAGTAAATTATCTTCGTTTTGTTTGGGAACGTCTTGTCATATTTTTTTATAATAAATTCAATCGTGAGAATCTTTTCCGTGTGTCAATAGCCAATACAGGAACGGATATAAGCAGGCATCCATTGGTAAAAGAAGCGGATGTGATTCATTTACATTGGATAAATCAAGGTTTTCTTTCTTTAGCAGATATAGAAAAACTGATAAAACTTGGAAAGCCTGTTGTTTGGACAATGCATGATATGTGGCCGTGTACGGGTATTTGTCATTATGCAGGGAAGTGTGATAAATTTCAATCTCAATGCAGGTCTTGCTTTTTTTTACAAAGCCAAAAAGATTGCGATCTTTCATATAAAACATTTTCTAAGAAAAAGAATATCTACCAGCAGGCATCTGTTACTTTTGTCGGGTGTAGTGACTGGTTATCCCAAAAAGCACGTCAAAGCAGTTTGATGAAAAATCAAAAAGTTTGCACCATCCCCAATCCGATAAATATATCTGTTTTTTGTCCCCAAGATTTGATACAGTCGAGAATAGAACTCGGTCTTCCGCAGAATAAGAAACTTTTATTGTTTGGTGCTCTTAATGTAACCGATGAACGCAAAGGAGTGCGTTATTTGCTGGAAGCTGTTCAAAATATAAAAGGTAAACAAGATATTGAGCTTGTTGTATTTGGGAAAATAAAGGAGGATCTTCATTCTTTAATACCTGTTCCTATTCATCCGATGGGATATTTGCGGGATGTAAAGAAAATAGTAGCCTTGTACAGTGCCGTTGATGTTTTTGTAACGCCTTCGCTGGAAGATAATCTTCCTAATACGATTATGGAAGCGATGGCGTGCGGGACTCCTTGTGTGGGATTTAATGTCGGCGGTATTCCTGAGATGATAGACCATAAAAAGAACGGATATATTGCAGAGTATATGGATTCCGAAGATTTGGCAACCGGTATTCAATGGGTTTTGGAGAATAAAAAAGCATTGAACTTATCAAAAGCCTGTTTGGAGAAAGTACACAGTAGCTATGCTGAATCAGTAGTTGCGAAGAAATATATGGATATATATATTAGACATTTCAATTAATATTTTAGTGCATTTATATGGAAAAGTTTTTTACCGGGAAATATTTATACGGAGATGATTTTTCAGAAAATCAGATAGTACAGTGGTTTAATGAAGAGGAAGAGGCGTATGCTGATTTATATGGAAAGAATGTCAAACAAATGACTTATAACGCTCATGACTTAAATATATTATATGGCTATAAATATTTAAATAATTGTGATTGTTTTAATAAAGTATTAGGGTTAGGCTCTTCATGGGGATACGAATTTCTTCCAATAATAAAAAAGATAAATGAATTAACTATTGTTGAAGCATCATCTCAAACAGTAAGTACAAGATTAGGGAACATAATACCTATTTATGAAAAGCCTCAAATAGATGGAAGACTTAAATTTTCAGATAATACATTCGATTTAATTACTTGTTTTGCTACATTACATCATATTCCTAATGTATCATTTGTTCTCAGTGAATTATTCAGAGTGTTAAAACCAGGAGGATATATGCTATTAAATGAACCTATAAATTCAATGGGGGACTGGAGAGATAAACGTTTGAGGTTGACTAAGAATGAGAGAGGTATCCCAGATGAATACTTATCATTAATAATTAAAAAATCGCCTATTGAAGTTGTTCAAAAACACTATCATTCTTGCATGACTTCTTTTTTTAGAAGATGCTTCAATCAGACGCGTTTTTTTGACACAAAAATATATTTATTTATAGACAAATATCTATCTATGCTTATGAGGTTTAATATACACTATCACCCGAAAAATAAATTACAGAGAATATCACCGGCAAGTTTATTCTATGTTTTAAGAAAGCAATGAAATGACTTTTTCCGTCATAACAATCACCTAATAACGCTGCCTGTTGTTTAGAAAAAACAAAATTTCGGGTGTATTGAATCAATCATATTGAAATTATAAAAAACAAACTAATGACAATTGAATCAAATAGTACTGGTTTTACTGAACAACAATATGCTGCTATATATCCGGATGGAATTGGAAATCATTATTGGGTGAAATCCCGAAATAAAATTATAGCAAAAGCCATAAGGCAATATTCATCTACAGGAAAAGGATTGGAAATTGGTTGCGGAAAGGGTATTGTAATAGACTATTTGAATAGACATAATTTTGATTTCTGCGGAATTGAAATAGCTGATGTAATTCCATTATCGTCTGTAAAAGACAAAATCAGAACATATCAAAAGGTGGAAGACCTTACTTCTGATTATTGCAGCCAATTTGAAACTATTCTGCTTTTAGATGTTATTGAGCATTTGCCAGACCCTGCTGTTTTTCTACGACAGCTAAAATATCAGTTTAAGAACTTAAAAATAATTATTATTACTGTGCCTGCGTGTATGGAATTGTTCTCTAATTATGATGAGTTTAATGGACATTTCCGACGTTATGATTTAGAAGCAGTGACGCGTTTAGCAAAAAATATTGATGCCGAACTTATATGGGAAGCATATTTTTTTCATATATTATATTTACTGGCTCGACTGACTTTATTGTTGTTTGGTAAACGCAAACTATATATGACCACCCCAAATAGATTAATCAAATGGATACATGATTTTTTGGCACATTGTTTATATTTTGATTGTTTATTTTTTTCCAAGAAATGGAAAGGGTCTTCCATTATATCTGTGTTCCAAGTTTAATAATTTCATATATAGATCTGATTGATTTATTCCTTTATCATTCTGGTAATTGATATTATATTCTCAAATGAAATTTTTCTTAATTAGTAATTATTACAGGAAGAATATGCCAAAGCCAAATTCTATATGAGAGTACCCGTATTTTCAATAATTACAATCACTTATAATGCTGCTTATTGCTTAGAAAAAACAATATTAAGTATACTAAATCAATCGTATTCGCATATTGAGTATTTGATTATCGACAATAATTCGACTGATGGAACAGTTGATATTATCAAACAATACGAAGCCGGTATTTCCTATTGGATAAGTGGGCCGGATGAAGGGTTGTATGACGCAATGAATAAAGGTTTGCGAAAGGCTACGGGTGATTATGTCTGGTTTATAAATGCGGGCGATTTGATTAATTCGGAGGATACTGTCCGGCAGATGGTTTCATTGTTAGCCGAAGGGGATTCTTTGCCTGATATTATTTACGGGGATACGTTGCTTATTGACGAAGGCGGGCGGTCTTTAGGTGCAAGGCGTTTGCGACCTCCCGAACGGTTGTCTTGGAAAAGTTTCCGGATGGGGATGTTGGTGTCGCATCAATCGTTTATTGTTAAGCGGACGATTGCCCCTGAATTTGATTTGCAATACAGGTATTCGTCCGATATTGATTGGTGCATTCGTTGCATGAAAGGGGCGGAGAGCATTTTTAATACGCGGATGGTTCTTTCCCGTTTTTTGGACGGAGGATTGAGCACGGTGCGGAGAAAGGCATCGCTGAAAGAGCGGTATCTTATTATGTGCAAATACTATGGAAAGGTTACAACTGTTGTGTTACACGGGTGGTTTGCTGTTCGGTTTTATGTGGCTAAGTGTATCAAAAAGAAAATTTAAATATAGAATATGCCTGATAAGAATAAATTGTTTATCCTTTTAACAGGAGCAGGGAGTTTGTTTATTTATTTTATCCCTTATTTTATATTGGGGACTGGTTCTTCTATCCGTGTTTTTGATAATTTAGACGGGGAAGTTTTATATAAAATATTTACAGCAAGAAATGGTTATTGGCTGGATTATAACGCTGTTATTCCTGAAATCATGAATGGATTACCGCGCTTCTGCATTACATCCGGCTTAAACTTTACTACTTTTATTTTTGCCTTATTTCCTCCTTTTATTGCCTATTTAGTGAATGATTTCACCTTGCGCTTAATCGGGTTTATCGGAATTTATTTACTTCTTTCACAACATATCATAAAGTCAAAAGAAAAGATTAACATCATAGCTTTATTGATTAGTTGCAGTTATATATTTATTCCTTTTTTTACTATATACGGGCTGACGGATTTAGGACAGCCATTATTACTGTTTGCATTCTTAAATATATTAAAAGAAGAAAATACTAAACTTGATTATTTCTTGGTATGCTTGTTTCCTTTCTTTTCTTCATTTATATTAAGTGGTCTTTTTGTCGGAATTGCTTTAGGTTTATTCTTGATTATATTTTGTATAATAAAGAAAAAGTTTTTTATTCGTCCATTTCTTGTTTTAGTTGGATATGCTATTTGTAGTCTGCTGGTAGAATATAATATGATTATCTCTGTTTTTCAAAATTTCCATTCCCACAGAGAAGAAACGATTTTTGGTAAGCCAGATGAAAGTTTCATTTTATTTGCATTAAAGCAATTATGGGAAACATATATACATTCGGGACAATTCTATACTTTACCTATTTGGATAATTACTGTTGCTGCTATTATTTGGAATAAAGGAAGTGAACGGAGGATATGTAGAATATTGTTTTACTTCGCAATTGTCTTTTTTTTCGTTATGTTATTTTATTACTACTGTCCTTCCATAAAAGGGTTACGTTTGTCCCGTTTTTACCATTTGCTTCCTATTTGTTGGATGATGCTTTTAGCGGTGATGTCACAAATATTATGGCAGAAGAAGAAAGTATTGCGTATGCTTGTGTATACTGTTTTATGTTGTCAAATATTTTTTTTATTAATACGATCTTATAATTATTCTTCAGGAAATAAGATGAGAGATGCTTTGGGCTTTCCCGCATCCTATAATTATCCTTCTTATGCATCATTTTATGCAGAAGATATGTTTAAGAAAATTGCAGATTTCATTGGAGAAGAAAAAAGTGAGTATCGGATTCTCACTATTGGAATTTTACCTGCAGTTGCTCAATATAATGGATATTATACATTAGACAGTTACCAAAATAATTATCCGTTGGAATACAAACATCAATTTAGAAGAATAATTGCTGTAGAATTGGAAAAGTCTGAGTATGTAAGGAACATTTCTGATTATTTTGGCAATTGGTGCTATGTTTTTCCAAGCGAAGTTTCTCCTGTGGAAATTATCGAAGGAAAATATGCGAAAAATCAGGTTCTATACAATTTAGAATTGAATGCTGAGGCAATGCGTAATCTTCAATGTAAATATGTTTTTTCTTCTGCAAAAATAGAAAACAATGAAAGGAACGAGCTATATTTTCTGAACTTGTTTAAGGATGAAAATAGTCATTGGGATGTTTGGCTTTATGAAATTAGGTAAAAAAAGTATTAATTGAAATATATGCAAAGCATGATTAAAAAAGTCGGCAAACACATCGCCGCTTTACTATTGTTCTTAGGATTAGTCTGGGCATATTTCTCCCCTGCCGTATTTGACGGAAAAGTCATCCTGCAAGGAGACAGCATCAAAGCAAGCGGGATGGGGGGAAGCCAAGTGCAGAAATTTGCGGATACAGCCGAACCCGGAGAGTTTAGTGTATGGTCGGATGCCATGTTTTCGGGATTGCCTTACGGTCCCGGCTACGGTAATCCGGCTCCTGAGCTGCCGAGCTTCTGGATAATAGACGGATGGTTGAAGATGCTTGGAGCCAGTCATGCCGCAATGATCTTTGTCTGCTTGGTTTGCTTCTATATATTAATGTGCGTGTTGGGCATGAGCTGGCAGTTGGCGGTTTTGGGGGCTTTTGCCTTTGCTTTTGCTTCTTACAATATTATTATTATTGTGGCGGGGCATATAATGAAAGCGTATGTGATCGGGTATATGCCGCTGACACTGGCGGGAATGGCTCTGTTGTTTAAACGAAAGCATTTGTGGGGGAGCGTGCTGTTTTTGCTGGGCGTGGCGTTTTCGCTGTTGAACGGGCATGTGCAGATTACCTATTATCTGGTGCTACTCTGCCTTTTTATTTACTTGGGGTATGCTGTCAAGATGTTTAAGGAGAAGGCTTATGGCGAATGGTTGAAAACTTCCCTGATTATGCTTGGCTGTGTCATTCTTGCAGTGATGCCGAATGCGCGGGGGATGTATTCCAACTGGGATTTGGGGCAGCATTCTATTCGCGGGCAGTCGGAATTGACACCCAAGGCGGATGAAAACGGCGTGGTTGAAAAGGCTTCGACGGGTTTGGACAAGGATTATGCGTTTCAATGGAGTCAGGGACGGATGGAACTGCTTACTTCGATGATACCGAATGCCTACGGCGGTGCTTCGGGCGGTACGTTGGACAGTTCGTCGGAACTTTACAAGGAGCTGAAGCGGCACGGAGTGCAAACGGGCAAGGAGGTGCAGACTTACACCTATTGGGGGGACAAGCCGTTCACTTCGGGCCCTGTTTATTTCGGTGCGGTGGTCTGTTTCCTGTTTGTGCTGGGCATGTTTGTGATTCGCAATCCTATGAAATGGTGGCTTTTTGCCGGCTCTTTGTTCTTGACGCTTTTGGCGTTGGGCAGGAACTTTGATGCGTTCAATGATATAATGTTCCATTATCTGCCTTTGTATAGCAAGTTCAGGGCGGTGGAGATGGCGTTGGTTATTCCGGGGCTGGTCTTTCCGATTGTGGCTGTCTGGGGATTGCATTTGATATTGAAGGGCAGGGTAGAAGATGCTTTGTTGAAGAAGGGCTTTTTGTGGTCGCTGGGGATTACGGGGGGGATTTGTCTGCTTGTCTGGCTGATGCCTTCGCTGTTGCTGGATTTCCGCACTCCGTATGATGCACAGTTCCAAAATCAGGTGCCTGACTGGTATTATAATGCGCTGCTGACGGACAGGGCGGCGTTGGCTTCTTCGGATGCCTTGCGGTCGCTGGTGTATATTCTGCTGTGTGCCGGATTGCTCTTTTGGTTTTGGAAATCCAAGAAGAAAGAGGCGATGTCCGTATGGGTGAGTGTCGGGATTGTCCTTTTGATAGTGACGGATCTTTGGACGATTGACCGCCGCTATTTGAATGACAGCAATTACGTGCGGGAGACGGCGGCGGAATCATATAAGGAAAGCGCGGCGGACAGGGAGATATTCAAGGATACGGATCAGTCTTTCCGCGTGTTGGGATTGAATAACCCCTGGCAGGATACAAACGTTTCCTATTTTCATCATTCCGTCGGCGGATACCATGCGGTCAAGTTGCGCAGGTATCAGGAACTGATTGATTTCCGTTTGGGCAAGGAGCATCTGGCTATTGTGAACAGGTTGCAAAACATGCAGTCCGTGCAGGATATTTTGCCCGTACTGGCGGCTTCTCCTTCCTTAAACATGCTGAATACGCGGTATATTATTTACAATCCCGAACAGCCTCCTTTGAAAAATCCTTTTGCCTACGGCAATTGCTGGTTTGCTGAAAGCATGGAGGTGGTGGAAAATGCGGACGCCGAGATTGCCGCGTTGGACAGGCTGAACCCGTTGCAAACGGCAGTTGTTGATAAACGCTTTGCAAAAGACATGGAAGGCTTTACGCCTCAAAGGGATTTAACGGCAACCATCACATTGGAGAATTACCGCCCGAACCGCCTGACCTATAAAAGCAATGCCGGCACGGAGCAGCTGGCTGTTTTCTCTGAAATCTACTACCCCGGCTGGAAGGCGAAGATTGACGGCAAGGAAGCCCCGCATTTCCGGGCGGATTGGACACTGCGTGCCATGCGCATCCCTGCGGGAGAGCATACGGTTATCTTTGAGTTCCTGCCGGACACTTATATTACGGCGGCAAATGTGTCTGCCTACAGTTCATTCCTGATTTTACTGCTGCTGATCGGCGTTTTAGGCTGGACAGCATGGCAGGCATGGGGAAAAAGTAGGGAACCAGCGAATTAATCGTTGGATTTCGACGGAAAATGTATTGTTTTAGTCCTTTCCCACAGGTGGGAAAGGATTTCCCATCTGTGGGAAAAGGCTTCCCACTTGTGGGAAAGGATTTCCCACCTGCGGGAAAGGACTTCCCACGGGTGGGAAATAACTTCCCACCTGCGGGAAAAGGTTTCCCACCTGCGGGAAAATGCTTCCCACATGTGGGAAAAGACTTCCCACCTGAGGGAAAACTTTCAAACAGTCCTCTAAAAGCGGTTATTTATAGAAATTCTTTTGAAAGGCGGAGAGTTCTCCGCCTTTTTTGCATATAAGCCGGTGTCATACGGCAGATAAAAGCCGCAACCGTATATCCGGACGTTTGCGGGAGAGCTACAAGAAAAAAAATAGAAAGAGTTGCAAGCGTAAAACTTATGTTTACTTTTGCCCGTATCTGAGGTATGCTGTAGAAAGATTTATTTTAGTATGGTATTTATGAATAAGAAGTTTTTTGCGCTGTTGGCTGGTCTGCTGATGAGTGCCGGTTTTGATGTTTTTGCAGTGGCTGTAAATATAGAAGGCTTTCAGGTTACCGACGGTGTATTTGACACAAGGAAAGTTTATTTGCTGAAAACAACAATCGGACTTGACAGTACTGTTTACATTACTGAAAATAAAGAAGGTAACGGTGTAGTGGCACGCGGATTCAATGACTCCTTTGAATATTATTTCGATACTCAACAATCTTTGTGGACAATTCGTTGTGACAGTGGGCACTATGTGTTTGCCAATATGGCTTCCGGGCATTTTTTATCTTTTGACAATGACGGATTTACCTTGAGCGGAAATTCAAAATGGACGCTGAGTGCCGATTCCGTTTTATCCGTAAAGGGTGTTCCCTTGAATTTTTCGGATGACATGAGAGATCCGGCATACGGCAGGTTTGGATTGTTTGCGGACAGTGCCAATGTCGCAGTGACGAAAATAGCCGTACACCAAGCCAAAGGCTCAGTTGCTTTAACTCCTCGCGAATTAAATTCTTTTTATAACAAAAAAAAGCCGGTTTCGCATGACAGTGAGTTGAGGTTTACGTTTGATCAAAAGAACACAATACCCTCTCCATTTACCCTTTCGTTAAAGGCTGTGAGTGCTTCTCTTATAAATGGAATGATTTTTCCGGAAAGTATTTCCGATGTTTCTAAAGACGGGGAGGGCTGGGTTGTTTTGAATGCTATAGGAAACAGTCGTTTTGCTTCGGGCTATTTGGTGGTTGATACAGCTTACTTCGGAAAGCCCATGCTTCAAATAACTACGGATACATTAAATGCCGAAGGCCGTTTGGGGGATTCTTATTTGTTCAAAATCCTTTACGATTTGGAGCGTGGTTCTTTGGATATTACATCCAAGGGATATATAAAAGAGCCTGACAGCAATGGCTTATGGTGGTCTATTGCTCCCAAGAAATTGGCAGAGCCGGCAGAAAAGCATTTGGCTTATTATTCCGATGTGACCGGTTCCCTGTCTTATGCTTTTAATGCTGTAAGCCCCCTTGAAATTTCACTCGCTGATCCTTTGTATGTCAGAACAACGATGCCCGCTGGGGCTTATACTCTGAAAGTTATCGGTTCTGCAGATCGGACAAGGATTGGTAAATATGCGGCAGCAGGGATGTTCGGGGATGCGGTTGATTACATTGACATTGATGCCGCTTCTGTGAAACGTTTGCCGGCTTTTCATTGGCTTTTTGAATATGATACGGCTGCCGGTACCTTTCAATCAACGATTATAAACCGCGAATTTGGAACATTAATGCTGGCTCTCAATGCGACAATGTATCAGATTTCTGCCGATAACCGCTTCTTTCTTGCCGAAAGGGATACATTCGAGTTTGCAGAGATTACGGATGCGAGCCAGTCTCTCGGCTATTTCATGGCCGGAGAAGCAGGCATTGATTATACCATCCAATATCACTACAACCAGACAACAGATATGCCTTTATTTATTGCTTCTGAGGATGAAAACATGCTTCGTATCAATACAGGCAGTGGAGAGGCAACCGTATTCAGGCTGATTCCGGATAAAACGGAAACTTTCGGATATGAAAACAAACTTGTCCGTATGGTTTATGTCATAGGTATTCTTAATGCGGATGATAACCTGCAGTCGTTTCTTGGTCTTAATTCTGTCGGCTTGTATTGTACCGTTCCGGATATGGAACAGACTGTTTCCTTTATCCTGCGGGAACAAATGGAAATTACTTCAAGCGACGGAGTTGTTTCCCGTTATTATGCGCTGTTGGATGCCCGCGCCTTTGCTTCCGAAACCCTGTCCGGCTTGACGTTTAATCCCATTGATTTGTCTTTCTCAAACAGAAAGGACTTCGTATCTCTTTTCAAGATAAAGGATAATCGGTCGAATGTTTCCAACAATGGCGTCAAAGTTGCGGGAGAAGTGTCTGTTTCCGGCGGATCAGGCAGGATTACGGTTACAGGTGCCTTCGGTAAGAAAGTGATTGTATCTAATGTTTTAGGTCGGGTTATTGCCAACCGATTGTTGTCTTCCGATGAAGCTGTTATTGCCGTTCCAACAGGCATTGCAGTAGTTTCTGTTGAAGGCGGAACCGCAGTGAAAGTGTTGGTAAGATAACCGGCAAAAGATCAAAAATATATATTAAGTTATGAATAAGAAGTTTTTTACCCTATTGGTCGGTGTGTTATCGGCTATGAGTTTTGGAACTTTTGCCCAAGAGTTTTCCGGTATTACTTCTGTCTCTTTTACTGAAAACGGGAGTAGCAGTTTGGAATACACGAAAGGTTCTCCTTCTTTATTGACGGGGATTATTGCTCAAAAAGATACTGTCTATCTGTTTGTAGAAGGTGATCGTTTGCTGGCTAAGAGCACCAAGTCGCTGCCTGAAAGTTACAGGGAATGGCAGGCTGCCTTATGGTATATTAATGCAGTGGAAAATACGAAGGCGTATGAATTTAAAAATCTTCTTACCGGCTTTCCTTTGGCTTTAGATCAGTTGAGAGCGGAAACCTTGACCGGAATCTCTTTTCCGTTTGCCAATCAGCTGGGCGGTAATCTTAAGCAGTGGACACCTTCTGCAAATATTGATCTCGGACAGAAGGGAAGTTTTTTCTATACGTCTTATCCAGGGCGTGCTGATGTGATAGTGTTGGGTTTAGAGGACTATGCGTTTGACAGCTTTCAACAATCAGAATCTTTCAAGGTTGTTCCTTTAATCTATAATAACTACGAGGATGCTTTTGCCGTTGCCAAAGATAAAAACAAAGCTGACTCCAATCTTCTTGTCATAGAATTGAGAAATCCGGTACCTGTATCTCTGACTGCAAATGATTTGAATACAAAACTCAATAACGTCGGCAAGCGTAAAGACGGTTACATTCAGGCTTTGAAAGACAGTTATTTTAAATTACAAACATCAACGGGTACTTCCGATTTATTTTCTTCTTTACAGGCTCAAGGTGTTATTAATGGGGTGAGAGCGGAAAACAGTTTTTCAGACGAATCGAAAGGTTCATGGATAGCTTTGTATTCTGCGGCAGCCGATAATTTTATAGTAGCGGATGAAAGCGGACTTCTCCCTCCCGAAAGCAAGTGGAGAGACAGTGATACCCGTTTTTGGTTCAAGCTCCTTTACAACTTTAAGACCGGTCAAATCAGTGTTGTTTCTTATTCAGGTCTTTATTTGAATTACGAAACGACAGGAGGAGGGTATCAGTTTGTTAAACAGGAAAATGTAGATCCTTTCTTTTCTGTTAATATTCCCTATACGAATGAATATTCGAAAATATACGTTCCGGGTAATCTTTATTTTTTGCAGGTTTCCGCCACCAATACCTTGAAAGATAAGGATTCCGATAATTATCGCAATCGTAAGGGTAAATATGTGAAGCTGACATTTGATGGTGCGGTGGAATTTGTTGACTGGGATTCGACGCTCCAACAAAATCCCTTGGCTCATTGGTTTGTAGAATCTTCCGATACATTGTTAAAGATAACTAACCGTGAGCTTGTGACACCGAATGATTATTTACCTGAACTGGGTTTTTCTTACGGGAATGTGACACAGCCCGGTACATTCTTCTTTCTGGACGGTGATACTTTGCGGTTTACTGCTATACCGGATACAGGTATATACGACAAAAAAATGAAGTACAGGTATTTTGACAAGGATGAAAAAAGTTTGCATGCCTTTAAATATTTGTCAGATAATAACAATGCGTATATTAAAACAGTTTCGGACGGTTCTTCTCTTGAAATATTTACGGACGGTACTTACAGCGAATTTATGTTGGAGTTCGTACTGACCGATGAGTACGGTTACAATACTTCCGCTACCACCGTGTCACCCGCCGTTCAATTGGAACGTTCTGCTTACCGATTGGTTTATAATCGTTTTATGGATGAAGAAAAATGGTATGTCTGCTATGAGCCGAATACGGGAAGCCGGAAGTATTCATTGAAAAAAGACTTGAACAGTGCTTCGGTATTTTTCTTCAGGGAATTTAAGAAAGACTTGGATGAAAGCTACTATGCTTTAATTGAAGCGCAGTATATTCCCGGTCCCTGGGTTGAAATTGATGCCTTTGGTGCAGTGAAAAAAGAATATCCCAACGGGATCACTTCGAATGTTGCGGCTGTATGGAAGAATATAGTAAAAGCCGAATGGAACGGCAGCCATTGGGTAGCGCAGAAGTATGGCAATAAAGGTATTCCTTCCTTTGATCCGATATTGCTCCCGTTTTTGAATGCAGGATTGATTGAGCCGGTGAGACTGAAGGGAGATAATGACAATTACTATGTGAGAGTCGTGAATGGAAAAGCGGCTATATCCTCCATGTTGTATGTAAATAAAGAATCATTGCTTTTGACAAACGGAGAATTGGACGAGAATGCTGAGAATGCGGCGTTGTTCTCTGTAACAGACGGTCGTTATTCTTCCACACAGTATCGTACTATCGGCAACTATAGCGGAGAAAACCCGAAAGAACAGTGGATAAGGATATTTACGGATGTTTCTAAAAACATCTTGTTTGAAAATAGCATTCCCAACGGGAGAAACGAGATGTTTAACTATTTAAGTGCGGCACCTTCCGGAGGTTATTACGTGAATGAGTCGTCTATTCTCGCCCGTTTCGTGCGCGGAACGGATATGCCGCAGTATCTGTTTATACGCGGACAGGAAAGAGTAGAATCACGAATTTTTGTGGAATGTCCGGTACATGGTATTGTTGATGAGCACTCTGTCTCACTGTCTGTGTTTAGCAATAAAGCCCGTTTCCTGACAAGTATGACCAACAGGGTGCTTGATAAACTTCCGGATCAATTTATCGGAGCAGGCAGTTATTTGCCTTTGTCATTTATTGAAGGAGAGTGGGATGATACTGATTCTACTGTGGATATTTTGGGTGAGCCTGTACCCCTGTTTTTTGATTCGGAAGCCGGGAAGGTAAAAGAAGGTCCGCGTTCACCAATATTGTTCTCCTTCCGTTTGGTAGAAGACGGATCAAGAAGGTTTATGCTTGAAACACTTAATCCGGAAACGAATGGGAGGGGTTGGGTAAAGATTATCAATAATGAACCGGCATTGGTGACAGTATCCTATGATGATGCTATCGCCGGAGGTGCCACATTATTTACGTTGGAAACGGCTACGTCGAATAATGATGTAATTAGAGCGAACAAAGCGGTTATATCCGGCGGATCAGGTAATGTGGCTGTGAAAGGTGCCGTTGGAAAGAAAGTGGTAATCTCTACTATTTTAGGGAAAATCATAACCAATCAGGTATTGTCTTCCGATGAAGTGGTTATTGCTGCTCCTGCAGGACTTGTCATAGTTGCCGTTGAAGGCGAGCCGGCAGTGAAAGCATTAGTAAAGTAGTTTAATAGTTTCTTAAACATAGAGGTTCTTTTAGTCGGCATGGATTTGTGTAGCGATAACAGGATTGTCCGGGGCAGCCTTGTTATCGCTACACAAATTCATGCCGGTTAGTTATAGTAACAAACCTTTTAAAAGCAATGAAGAATCCGATACAAATGATTAAACAGTGCGCCGAGAAGGATGAGCCTTACTTCGTATTGCGCGGACAGGACATCTGCGCATTGGCAGCTGTCGAAACCTATTACAGTGAAGTGAAAGCACAAGTGAAAGATCCATATTTCATAGAAGAAATCGAAGAGATACTAAAAGATTTCCGTGCCTACCGTGAAGAAGTTTCGCGTACAAAGGTACCTGACTAATAATAACTAACCGATATTACGCAAATGCCCCGCAAATGCTTTCAGGATACTCCACATTGACCCCACATTCCGCTTCGCTACATGTGGGGCTGAAATCTCTTGTCCCCTCGGGACATCCTGCAAGCCATAATTTCCAGCTCTTATTGCGAACTCACGTTATTTACGGCTATTCCGAAAAAAGGCTGACCCCGTTATTCCGGAGTCAGCCTCTTTACTTTAGAGTGTTTTTAACTAAATTCTTCCTGCTTCTCAGTCTGATTGGCAGGAGAGTTATTCCCAGCCGCGCGTAGTTTGTTTCAGCAATGGGTTGGAGTTGAGGATGCGGGAGGGGATGGGGAATACTTCGTAGTCCTTGTCTGTCTTGTCGGCGGCTTTGTCCCACCATGCCTCGCCAAAGCGTCCCCAACGGATGAGGTCGGTGCGGCGGCGGTGTTCGCCTAAAAATTCACGTCCCCATTCGTCGATAAACTCCTGATCGGTCAGGAGAGACGGGTTTTGCGTGTAGCTGTATTGAGACCAGATTGCTACGGGATAGTTGCGGGCACGGACGTCGTCCAGCAGTTTGGCGGCACCGGCTTTGTCGCCTGCGCGATACTTGCATTCGGCTAAGGAATAGTAGATTTCCGCCAGACGGATTTCTGCTATGGAATTTGCCATGAAAAGACTGTGGGTGGCAGACAGGGGACCGAACTTCATCAAGCGAACACCGGAGTTTTCTTCTCCCGTTGTCACTTTGGAGCCTTCGTTCCAGCGACCGTTCGGGCGTTCGGAGAAGCGTCCCACCTGATCAACGAATATCAAGGGTTCTTCCGTGTATTCTTCCGAGCCGGTTACGGGTTTGCTCTTGTCGTATCCGTAGCCTTTCGCACGGTCAAATTCATATTGCTGACCTATGAGGAAGAAGCCTTTCGTACCGCCGGCTCCATCTGTTACTTCGTAGTTCTGTTTGCGGTAATCGCCGTCGGCATACTTTTCATAAGGCATACCCAAGGGGTAGTTATACAGCTTGTTGTCGGCATCCCTTGAAGGGGTCAGATGGAGACCGTTGTAACCGTTCCAATCTTCGGTATCCAAGATAGAAGCGGACTTGTAATGATGGAAAGCGGAATACTGCCAACCCAATTCATACATGTTCCGCTTGTGCTGCCATTCAAAGATGTTTTCGGGAGACGACTTTCCAACCAAAGACTGATGGAAGGGGCCGCGATAGTCGGTGTCTATGGAGAAAGTCCCGTATTTACCGCTGATAATGTCTTGGGCAACCGTTGCGCATTCCGTGTACATGTCTTTCCCGATCCATTTTCCCGCATTCAGGTACATCCTGACAAGCAAAGCTGCGGCGGCACCTTGCGTGAAGTGTCCGGAAACCGCTTCTTTCTTCAATCCCGGCAGGCATTCCCTGATCTCCTTTTCCATGTATGCAAAGACTGCCTGCGGGTCAGACTGTTCTTTCAATGTTACGTTGTCTTCCACAATAGGCACATAGCGGTAGAAGTCAATCAGCCAAGTATAGAACCATACGCGCAAGGCACGCAATTCGCCGATATAATTGGCTTTTTCGGCTTCTGTAACGCTGAGAGCGGCGAAATCAAGCGTTTCAAAGTCAGCCAAGAGACTGTTAATTTGAGAAATGCCCTGATACGGGCCTACCCATCCGCCGTTCACCTGACCTTGGAGATAATCCCAGTTGTGTTCATGCAAACGAACCCACTGCCCTTCGTCCCAGCCATGCTTTCCTTTTTGTGTCCAGACAAAATGGTCGCCGGTAGCTTCCTGCAACAGCCAGCGGTCGCCGTCCCAACCGCACCAATGCCCGTGTTCGTAAGGGCGCAGTATGGTCGCTTCCACCGAAGCCTTATCCGTAAAGTAATTGTCTTTCGTCAGTATGTCGAAAGGCTCTTCCGTCAAATCCGTACATGCGGGCAGCATAAAGCCCAGCAGCAGGGTCAACGCTATGTATTTATAATATCTCCTGTTTTTCATAAATGTTCTTCTTAATTGGATTAATAACTGATTTGGACACCGAAGGTAAGATTGCGTGTTGTCGGATAAACGTCCATCGGATTGGAATCGTCGCCGCCACTACTGCGCATACCAGGCCATAAGCCGGTGGTACGAATGGAAGAAGGATCCATGCCGGAGAAGCTCGTCAGCGTGAACACGTTGGTAAGCGTTCCGTAAACGCGCAGTTTGGATAACCACTTCGTTTTGAGTTTGGGTGTCCATCCGACGGTGATGTTATCCAATTTGAGGAAGTCGCCCGATTCGATGAAGTAATCGCATACTTTCTTCCCGCCCAGAATGTGACCGTTCTTTTCATAAGCAGAGTGCATAAGGTTTACTTCCGGTTCGGCTTGCAGACCGAAGTACATTTGTTCCACGTTGAGGATGTCGTAGTCGAAGCGTCCGCGGAAGAAGAACGACAGGTCGAAGTTCTTATAGGAGAAAAGGTGTCCCATAGACATTTCCCACTTCGGAGCACCGTTGCCGATGAAAGTACGGTCGGAATCCTGCGCATTGTCTGCCAAAATCTGTTCGCCGCTTTTGTCACCGCCTTTGAAAATCATGATACGTCCCTGATCGTCCACGCCCGCATAGCGGTAGCCGTAGAAAGAGCCGATTTCCCTGTTGTCCGCCAAACGCTGTGCCGGGCCGGGGTTACCCGGAGAAGGCAGACCGCTACCGTCGATGTAGCCTCTCGTATAGGTGCTGTTGGAGAAAGAGTCCAGCTTTGACTTGGTGTAAGAAGTCGTTCCGTAGAGGGTATAGGAGAAATCCTTTGTCTTCACTGCTTCCCAGTTCAACTGCAATTCAAAACCGGTGGAAGAGGTGGTACCCACATTTGTCCAAATGTTCTGATGGAGGAACGGAGGCACGGGGGTGTCATATTCGGCAATAACGTCTTTGCCTTTGCGGACGAAGAAGTCCAAGTTACCGCTCAAGCGTGAATCAAACAGCGTATAATCGACACCGAGGTTGTAGGAGATTTGTTTTTCCCATGCCAGATCAGTGTTCGGGTTGTTGCCCGGGCCATAGACTTGTGTCCACTGTCCGTTGCTGTCAATCTGCCATCCGTAGCCGGAGTATTTCGCCAAAGCGATGTATTTATCAAAACCTGAACGACCGGTGACACCATAGGAGAAACGCAATTTCAAGTCGTCCACAACGTCCGAATCTTCAAACACAGGCAGACGGGAGAAACGCCAAGCGGCGGAAGCAGCGGGGAAAGCACCCCATTTGTGGTCATCCCCGAACTTTGTGTTCCCTTCATAACGCAAGGAAGCCGTCAAAAGGAAGAGGTTGTCGTAGTCGTAATTCGCACGTCCCAAGAAAGCAATGGTCTTTTCCTTGTTCTTGCCTGAATCCATACCCAAACGACCGTCGGCTTTTTGCCACTTGCCGGCATCCAGATTGTTCCAACCGAATACATCGCTGGGGAAGTCCATGTTTTCAGCCCAGAAGTTTTCATAGTTAAATTCCTGATAAGAGTAGCCGCCCATAAGTTTCACATCATGCTTGTCAATCTTAAAGGAGTAGTTGCCCAACCATTCCAATGTCCAGTCCGTCCAGTCTTCCTGTTCCAAACGGGCACGTCCGGCACGTCCGGCATCAATGGATTCGCGGTGGAACTTGGTATAATATTCGCGATGCTTCTTGCCGTGTCCCTGACGGGCGAGTTTCAGTTCGGTATTGAGGTTGTCCAGCAGGTTCAGCTTAAGGTTGAAGTCAATCGTGGCGTATTCCTGCGTAGCACCGTCTACCCGTTCCGTCAGGTTCTTGATTGGATTAAATTCATCATAGCGACCTTTGAAGTAAGCCATTTCATTCTTATCAACCGTAGGATTCAGCTTCGTAGCCACGCGGAAAGAGCCATAATTGGTGTAATCCTCTTCCGCCATGCGATAGGACACGTTACCGCCCACTTCCAACAAGCCTTCCAGAGTAGTCTGCTTGAAGCTGGCACGGAGACCGTATTCCTTGCGGTCGGTGGCAATGTCAATACCTTCCGCTTCGCGGTAGTTGGCGGAGATGCGGAAAATGGTTGATTCGCTGCCGCCGGAGAGGGAGATGTTGTGATTGTGTCCGACATTGTCCTTGTTAATCAATTCATCGTACCAGTTTGTCCTTGAGCCGAAGTCTTTGGCGCGACCTTTTACCACAAACTCATCCGGCGAAAGGATGTCCGGTTTGGCGGCAACCATCTGGTGGTTTACATAGCCGTCATACGTGATGGAAACCTTGCCGGCTTTTCCCTGTTTGGTCTGCACCAGAATAACCCCGTTCGCACCGCGCGAGCCGTAGATAGCAGCAGCCGAGCCGTCCTTCAAAACGGTGATGGACTCAATGTCCTGTTGGGAAAGGTTGCGCAAGTCGCCGCCGGGCATCCCGTCGATGACAATCAACGGCCCGTTTCCGGCCTTCAAGGAAGAAGCACCGCGCACCTGCAAACCGGAACCTGCGTTCGGGTCAGCTGCCGCCGTACTTGATACCGTCAGCCCTGCCACCTTGCCGTCAATCATCTGCATCGGGTCGTTCACCGAACCTTGCAGGAAGTTTTCGCTTCTGACGCTTGTCACGGCTGTGGTCAAGTCCTTTTTCACCGTGCTGCCGTAGCCTACGACAACCACTTCATCCAGCTGATGATTGTTCTCGTCCAGTGTGATGCTCATGTTTGCGGAAGCGGGAAGTTCTTTGGGAATGAATCCCACGTAAGAGACAATAAGCGTCTTCCCCTGTTGCACGCTCAGCGAGAAGCGCCCGTCAATGTCGGTAATCACCCCGTTGGTCGTCCCTTTCTCTACAACGTTCGCCCCGATAATCTCCAACCCTGCCGGATCTTTCACAGTTCCTTTCACCGTGATTTGCTGGGCATAAACGGGTAAAGCCCCCGTCAAAGCGGCAAACAAAAACACACTCGCCAGCGTCCGCAGATTCTTTTTCATCCGCTCAGCCGACATCATTCTAAAGTTTAATCTCATAATAAAATAAATTAACGGTTAGTAAATAAAACACATAAAAAGAGCAACACTCCTGTCCGAGGGGCTGAAAAGAGCCTCTCAAACAAGAGCGTTGCTTATATGATTTTTGGGGAAAAGTAAGGGAAGATAGAAGCGGGAAAGGTTTTGGGAAAAGGAAAAGTGGTTAAATATACGCGCGAGATGTTGTGTGTGTGTGTGTGTGTGTGTGTGTGTGTGTGTGTGTGTGTGTGTGTGTGTGTGTGTGTGTGTGTGTGTGTGTGTGTGTGTGTGTGTGT
>LBCX01000448.1 GCA_001657575.1 Bacteroidales bacterium Barb4 | reverse complement strand
GTTTTTGACAATATGCAACCATCCGCCAGAAAATGCTTTCAAAACACACATCTTTCACCCCATGTCCCCTGTCAAAATGACACAGCCAAGCACAGCCTCGCTTACATTTAGGTCATTCCTATACCTTGCCTATATACTGCCTATATATTGCCTATATATTGCCCATATCCAAAAAACATTTTACCTTCGCACGGACATTGAAATAGGCCTGTATCCCAACCATTTCCCTGATATTTAATAAATTAAACCATTCCCCCTAATACACGTTAATCATTCAAAGAGAGCATCATCATGCCTGTAACGATATTGGGAATTGAGTCGTCGTGCGACGACACTTCGGCGGCGGTCATCCGCGACGGCATACTGCTGTCAAACGTGACGGCGGGGCAGGCGGTGCATGAAGCCTACGGCGGTGTCGTACCCGAATTGGCTTCCCGCGCCCATCAGCAAAACATTATCCCCGTCGTGTCCGAAGCCGTGAAACGCGCGGGCATCAACAAGTCCGAACTGACGGCAGTCGCCTTCACGCGCGGGCCGGGACTGACCGGCTCCCTGCTGGTCGGCACGTCCTTCGCCAAAGGGTTGGCGATGTCGCTGCATATCCCGATGATTGATGTAAACCATTTGCAGGCACATGTGTTGGCGCACTTTATCAGACAGTCGCCGGAGGATAATGACCAACCGTCCTTCCCTTTCCTCTGCCTGCTGGTGTCGGGCGGTAATTCCCAAATTATCCGCGTGAACAGCTGCCGCAACATGGAGGTCGTCGGGCAGACGATTGACGATGCCGCCGGTGAAGCCTTTGACAAATGCGCCAAAGTGATGGGCTTGGGCTACCCCGGCGGCCCTGTGGTAAACCGCCTTGCCAACGAAGGGAATCCTGCTGCTTTTGCCTTTGCCAAGCCCCGTGTCGGCGGATATGACTATAGTTTCAGCGGATTGAAAACATCCTTTCTCTATACGCTGAGAGACCGCCTGCAATCTGACCCTGATTTCATTGCAAAGAACCGTGCCGACCTTTGCGCCTCCTTGCAGGCTGTGGTTGTTGATATTTTGATGAGCAAGCTGCGCAAGGCGGCAAAGGATTTGGGCATAAAGGAAGTAGCCGTTGCCGGCGGCGTGTCGGCTAATTCCGGGCTGCGCGATGCGTTTCTTGCCCATGCCCGCCTCTACGGATGGAAAGTGCATATTCCCCCGTTCGCCTTTACGACGGATAATGCAGCGATGGTGGCAATGGCGGGGCATTACAAGTACTTGGACGGAGAGTTCTGCCCGATGGATGCAGTGCCGTTTGCGCGGGTAGTTATTTGATGTACAGCCTGTGAAACTTACTTGCTGCCTGATTTGAAACAAACAGAGGCGTAAAAACAAAGGTGACTGTATCTGATACCCCTGACAGGGTTTCAAACCCTGTCAGGAGTTCTCAAAAACAACAAAGGGCTTCACACGTCCCGAAATACTGTAAACTGATATATAATTACCAAAACAAATAGAGGCACAACATATTGCGCCTCTAAAAATAACCTTTTTAGAACTTGTATCCTACTCC
>LBCX01000447.1 GCA_001657575.1 Bacteroidales bacterium Barb4 | reverse complement strand
GTCGACGCGGCGCACTACGGTCGTTTATCTCGCTCCGAAGCCTTCGAGGAAGCGTTAGAGGATTCCGATGTGGAGGGATAAGAGGGAGCGGCCCCCGGAGTCGAACCGGGACTTTCAGCGTTATGATTCAAGTGTCCGCTTGAACCAACCCTCTTCCGCCGAGGGCGTGCTGACGTTCTTTCCCTTGAACTAGGCCGCCAATCTTTCAGGTTTTCACAGCCACCAGCTTCCGCTTTACCGGAGGCTTCATGCGCTGCAGCTTCTTCTCGCGGTGAGCTGCCTGCTCTTCCGCTTCCTTGATCGCTTCCGGCTTCAGTATCGCGATCAAGGGAGCGAAGTCGTAGACGTTCGAATCGTTCCTATCTTGCTCGCGGCGCCGCTCTTGGCGTTTGATGAAGCCCAGCTTCACCAAGCGCGTAATGGCCTGCTGGACAGTCTTCTCGTGGCAACCGATGGCGGCAGCGATTTTGGCCTTCGAGGGGAACGGCAGCTGGTCTGCAGACCACCAGTACGACAGGATCTGCAGGATCACCACCATCTCCATGGGGCTAATATTCAGCACCGCCATGCGCTTGAGCAGGATGTCCGGCACTGCAGTAAAGCCGACCGCCATAATCTCGTCGCCCCACTTCTTGGTGAGTGCCTTTCGGTTTTCCTCTGCCGGCTTGGTTTGCGGGGCTGTTGACATAGCGTTTTTTTGCAAGCTGTTGATGGGAGCCAGTATGGTGAGCTTCCTTGCCTGCTACAAGGGGGGGGGGCGGCCATGCTGGGGTGCCCGGGGGCTCCCCAGCCGCTATATCTGCGTTCCTATGCAACTGTTCGTCTGATACCGCTATATCTGCATTCCGCTATCTATGCTTAGCGGACAATTCGCAGCCCCCAGTGGGGTGGCAAAGGGCTCCTCACTGGGGGGGCTATCGGCACCGCACTGGGGTATGAATTGGCTCCCCAAGGGTAGGCGGTTTTTTTGGAGTTAAGGGTACTGCTGACGAGCGTGCAGCACGCGCAGGACCTCGATGGCTCTGGCCGTTACGCGATAGACCACGATGTAGTTGGGGTGCGCGACGAGTTCCCGCGTGCCAGCGACCCTACCAGGACGAAACACGTAAGGATGCTCCGCGGTGGGCAGCACAGAGGCCTCAATCTGGGTCTTGAGCTTGCGCGCGGCAGCGGGGTTGTCTTGTGCGATGAAACCGACGATGTCGGCAAGGTTGCGACTTGCAGAGGCAAGCCAAACGATAGGCAGCATGTTCTTCTTCTACGGGTTGTGACCTAGCTATTTAGTTAGCCGTCACGACCGTGTAGCTGCCAGTTTTATTTCTGCTGCTTCGATGATCGCATCCATCTCGGCCATCACCTGATCATGCGGGATGAAGGTTGCGCCAGGGGCGTCAGCCTCGCGCACGGCGGCCTCGACCTGGAGAACCCGTTCTACATGACGCTGGAGCGGCTGGAAGGCCTGATCACGGCCGAGCCACCGGGCGAGATCCGCGCCTACCTCTTCGGGCTTTACGACATGCGGCGGGCCGCCGTCTACGCTCGGGGAGCCTGAC
>LBCX01000131.1 GCA_001657575.1 Bacteroidales bacterium Barb4 | reverse complement strand
ACCGATGCGATACTTGCAGGTACATTCCGTGTTTACGGCTATGCCGGCGGGATAACTGTTGAAGCATTCGGTCAGGGCGTTGGCTTTGCCGATGTTTATACGCTGTCGGGTCGTCTGATAGCGAAGAGAACGGTATCCGGTCGGACAGATATAGCTGTGCCTGCGGGAGTTTATGCTGTAAATGTAGGGGGCGTGGTTTATAAGATTCAGGTTAAGTAAAGATCTCTCCCCCGTCCCTTTTCCATAAAAAAAAATCTCTGCTCAAAAAGTTTGGCTGCTATTCAAAAGGGATAGCAGCTATTCTTCTTGAATTTCTGCTATTCAAAAAGGATAGCCGCTAAACAAGAAGAATAGCGGCTAAACAAGAAGAATAGCAGCTAAACAAGAAGGATAGCCGCTAAACAAGAAGAATAGCGGCTATTCAAGAAGAATAGCTGCTAAAAAAGAAGAATAGCCGCTATTCAAGAAGAATGCGGCTAAACAAGAAGAATAGCAGCTATTCAAGAAGAATAGCAGCTAAACAAGAAGAATAGCGACGGTTCAAAAAGAATAGCAACTATTCAAGAAGAATAGCGGAAATTCAAGAAGAATAGCCGCTAAAAAAGAAGAATAGCTTTTTTTTAACAAAAGAAGGCGTGAACTGTATTTTTTCGTTATATATCACAAAAAAAAGGATGCCGCCGTACACGGGGAAGGGACAAGGTTGTAAAGCCTTGCTTAGCAAAGTAGAGACGCAAGATTTTGCATCTCTACTTTTTTTATGGGCAGGGCAACCGCGAGGGTTGTCCCGACGGCGGAAATACCATACATGTGGTATTTGTCAGGGCGTTACTACCTGCTTTCTTTGGCGGCTGGAAAATACTTGTGAAAACGATGAATGAATCCCTGACAGGGTTTCAAACCCTGTCAGGGATAAACTTCGCATCTAATTTATGGACAAGACCATTCTTTTGGAGAAGATTAAAAATACGGATTCTTACATGAGGCATGTAAGGGCTTATTTGCATGAAAATCCTGAACTGTCCTCGCATGAATTTGAAACGAGCCGATTTCTGCAAGCGGAGGTTGCCAAGCTGGGATTGCCTGTGACGGCTGTTTCCCAAACAGGGTTTTATGCCGTGCTTGACACCGGTCGCCCGGGCAGGACAATTGGCTTGCGGGCAGATATTGATGCCCTGCCTGTACCTGAAAATCCGTATAATCTTATACGCAAAAAGCAATACGTTTCTAAAAACGAAGGTGTTTCACATGCTTGCGGGCATGACGGACATGCGGCTGTTTTGCTTGGTGCCGTACAGGTGCTCCACAGTTTGAAAGAACAGCTGAGCGGTACGATTATTTTCATTTTTGAAGCTGCCGAAGAGACGGCAGGAGGTATTGACGACATGCTTGCGGCTTTGTCCCGATTTAAGATAGATGCCATATACGGGAGCCATTTACGCGCTTCCTTGCAGACGGGGGAGATTAGTATAGGCGATGGTGCCGTAATGGCAGGGATGGCTGCTATTGAGTTTGATGTTGTTGGGGTCGGCGGGCACGGCTCACGCCCCGACTTGTCCGTTAATCCTGTTTTTGCAGCGGCACAGGTGCTTAACGGGATAGCTGTGGCATGGAGCAATCAGCTTGATGTAACTAAAACGGTTACGCTTGGCATCACCCAAATACATGGCGGAACGGTAAATAATGTGTTTCCCAATTCGGTTTACATTGGCGGAACGCTGCGCTTTTTCGACAGAGAAGCGGGGGAAAAGGCAGTCGAGGTATTCAAAAAGGTAGCCGCAAGCATTGCGGAAGCTCATAACTGTTCGATAGTATTTCGTAGCAGAACGGGGATTGTATTGGAACCTGTAATCAATGACCATGCGTTGGCAGATATAGCCCGCAAAGCCGTTGAAGAACTGTATCCTGATAAATTGGTTGCAGGGGAGAAATGGTTTGGCGGCGAACCTTTTTCAAAGTACCGTAGCATAGCACCAAGCGTTTATGCTTTCATAGGAATAGACAATGCTGCGTTGGGAAGCGGGGCAGAGCATCACAATGACCGGTTTGATATGGATGAGGATGCACTGCCATACAGTTTGGGAGCCATGACAGGATTTGCCGTTAAACTTTTAGAACAGGATTATGCTTGAAATTATATCGCCCAGAGAGTATGTGAACCGGCCGGATGTGTTGGCTGGTGCGGGAAGCTATATTAAGAAGTACGGGAAAAACGTATTTATTCTGCATACAGCCAAAAGCCTTGAGGTTGTCAAGCAGCAGCTGTTTGCAAGTTTGGAAAAGGCAGGCATAGGCTATGAGCTTGTCTTTTTTGCAGGGTATCCGAATGTGGAGAAGGCAGAAGCGTATGCTTCAACATACGCCAAGCGGATTGATGCGGTGATTGGAATTGGCGGAGGCAGGGTGATTGATATGACCAAAGTGCTCGGGAACTTGCTGGATGTGCCGATTATTGCTGTCCCGACCGTAGCGGCAACTTGTGCGGCATGGGCAGCCATCTCTATATTATATACTGATGAGGGGCGTTTCATAGAAGTACATGCCAATAACCGGGCACCTTCGCTGATATTGGCGGATACGAGGATACTGATGCAGTCGCCTGTCAGATATACGTATGCCGGCATCATCGATACATTCGCCAAATGGTATGAGCTGGAGCCTTACTTAAAATCAAAACAGCGGGACAGTGATTTATTGGTGACAAGCGATGTTGCCCAAAGGGCGTTCGGCTTATTGATTGCTCATGCCGGCAAAGCTATTGCGGAAGCAGGCAAGGGAATTGTGTCTGACGCCGCCGTACAGACCATAGACTGCATTCTCTTTCTGGCAGGGCTTGCCGGAAGCTTTAAGTCGGACAAACCCTATCGGGGGGCTGCCCATACTTTTTATAATTTATCCACGCAAGTGTTTCCTGCTCCGCAACTGTTGCACGGGGAGAAAATAGCCTTCGGCTTAGTCTTTCAACAAGTCCTACTGCACAAACAGCCGACGGAAATAAATGAAACAATCCGCTTGTTTGCCAATTATTTCAATCTGTTTACGCTGAAAGATTTTAGATTGGGCAATCATTCCGGACAGAAGATAGCCACATTGGCAGGGAATATAGCCCATGCGATTCAAAGGGAATATTTACCACAGGCAGGATTTACCCATTCAAAGCAGGAAATAGAGGCGGCTTTATATGAAGCTGACCGATTGATTGGCATTGGGAAAGAACAATATTTCTGAATCCCTAACAGGGTTTGAAACCCTGTTAGGGATAGGGATAAACAATAGAAAAATAACATTATGACACATATCAGGGTTAAAGACAGTATTCGCCGACTGCATGAAGACTATGTCAAACGTGGGGAGGAAGACGGGAAACTCATTCGGTTGGATCGTAATGAAAATGCGTTCGGACATTCAAAGAATGTAGAGAGGGCATTGAGGCATACGTCAGGTGCCTTATCAAGCTATCCAGAGCTATACGCCGACAGCCTGTTGCATAAATTAGCCGATATTCATCGAATCAGCGAACAAAACATTGTTGCCGGCAACGGGTCTTTTGAATTGATTACTGCTATTTCCCAGTCCTACCTGAACCCCGAAGACGAAGTTATTATACCGACTCCCACATTCGACTGGTATAAGACGGCATCCCTGCTGGCTCACGGGCATATCATAGAAGTCCCTGTTGAAAATCACCGAATTTCGCCGGATAAGATTCTGCAAGCCGTTACAGCCAAAACAAAGATTATCTGGTTGTGCAATCCGAATAATCCGACAGGCACGGTATTGTCGGAAGTTGAGTTGCACCGTTTTTTAGAAAAGCTGTCTCCCGAAATACTGCTGGTTCTTGATGAAGCCTATATTGATTTTATCCGTGAAACAGAGCCTGTCAATTCGATACATATCGTTCGGACTCATCCGAATGTTATTTTGTTGAGGACATTCTCCAAAGTATATGGGCTGGCATCGCTACGGATTGGCTATGCCATTGGGAATGCGGCTGTGATAGAAGGTATCCGCAATTTCAAAACACCTGTGAGTGTCAATTATCTTGCCATAGAAGCAGCTGTTGCGAGTCTGGACGATGAAGCCTTTCGCCGCTCTGTGGTCAGGCAGACAGCCAAACAGCTGGATTATTTATATAAAGAGTTTAATCAATTAGGGCTTTCGTATATCCGGTCGAATACGAATTTCCTGACGGTATGTGTCGGGCGCGATTCCGACTATGTTGTCAATGAATTAAAGAAAAGGAAGATCCTTGTTCGCGGCGGAAAGGATTTCGGATACCCTGAATGGTTGCGCATTACCGTAGGGAAAGAAGAGGAAAATCAATTGGTTGTTACATACTTAAAGGGTATTTTATCATGACGGATAACCGTTTAACTGTTGTATCGCTGCTGCTGTCGTTCTCCCTGTTGTGCGGTTGTTCTTCCGGCAACAAGACAGTCGAGCAACCGGACGAGAAGACAGTCATTGTCGGGCTTGCGTACAGTGCCACCTATCCCGAGCTTTTCAAACATGCGGTTAAGAATGCCTTTGAAAAGAAAGGGTATAAGGTTGTCATCAAGCAGGTCAATAACGGCAATATGCTTAACAGCTCATTAGCCAGAAAAGACATAGACTGTCATCTTTCGGGACACACGGCATGGATGGAGTTTGCCGTAGAGCGTGACCATTTGGATTTGTCCATGTTGATTACAGTGCCGAGCAGCATCTACGGTCTTCATACGACAACGCTTAAAGCGCGAAACCTTGCCGAACTCAAACAGGAACTGAAACGGGGAGACGTAGTGGCAATACCCAACGACCCTTCCAATCTTGCACGCGGACTGATTTTTCTGGAAGACATAGGTCTTTTGAAACTGAAAGACGACATCAACAAATACTATGCAACCGACAAGGACATTGCCGAAAATCCATACGGCATTGTATTGAAGCCTATCGATTCGGCTCAATCGGCAAGGGTGCTGGAAAGTGTGGCTTTTTCGCTGGTATTTGGCACGGAAGCCTATAATGCAAATATCATTTCGTCGAGGATTGTTCGTGAGATTATTACGGACGAGCGTTTTCTGGTTGGTTTTATAGTACGGACAGAAGATTTGGAAAAGACGTGGGCAACAGATTTGATTGAGGCAGTCCGGTCGGAAGAGTTTAAGAACGTAGTAGAAGACAAGCGTTATATTTTCAATGATTTTCAACGTCCGCAATGGTATGTGGATTTATGGGGTATCCCGAATGATTTCGTCAATTAATCTTAATATAAGTAGTTAGTAGTAAGTAGTTAGAAGGCCTGCCGGCTATCTCCTGCTTCTATCTCCTAACTACTTACTACTTACTCCCAACTACTAACTACTAACTACTTATAAACAGACATTATGATTGATATTAGTTTCTTGCAGTTATTATCGGAGATAAAGAATGCTTTTCTTGAAACATTCTTTATGTGTGGTGTCACCATCGGTATATCGGTTGTGATGGGATTGCTCTTGGGGCTGTTTATTTTCGTTACCAATCAAGGGGAGTTTTGGGAAAACAAGGCATTGAACCGCACAGGGGGATTCCTGATCAATGTGGTTCGTTCCATCCCGTTTATCATCCTGTTGGTCGTATTGTTGCCGTTCACCAAGTTTCTCATCGGAACGTCCATAGGACCTTTGGCAGCCACTGTTTCATTGACTGTGGCATCTACCGCTTATTTTGCACGGTTGGTGGAAAGTTCGCTGTGCGAAGTGGATAAGGGGGTGCTTGAAGCCGCCAAAGCCTTGGGCGCAAGTCACCGCATCATTGTGTGGGATGTGTTGTTGCCCGAAGCCTTACCGGGCATTTATCGCGGGCTGACCATTATGACCATCGGCTTGCTGGGCAATTCAGCCAATGCCGGAATGGTGGGCGGCGGCGGGATAGGCGATTTGGCTATCCGTTTCGGATACTACCGCTATCAGACGGATGTGATGGTTATTGCCGTTGTGCTGCTGATTGTTCTGGTACAAATCATCCAAACATTTGGCGACTGGATTGCAAAAAGAGCAGACAGGGCTCACTGATATGACAATGATACCCCAAACATACCCTTACAAGTACCTGCATGAATATGCAACAGCTGTGTTGCTGAAATTCGGGTTTTCGGATGAACATGCGAAATTGTGCGCTACGGTTTTCATGGCTGCCGAATTACGGGGTATTCCGTCTCATGGAATCATGCGGTTAAACGACTTTTATCCGTTGCTGGCGTCCGGGCGTATGAATGTAAATCCTGAGTTTCGCATTGAACATAAAACACCGAGTACGGCACTTTTGGACGGAGACAACACGATTGGCATATTGCCGGCGCACAGAGGTATGCAGATTGCCATTGAAAAAGCGGAACATGCCGGTACAGGCTGGGTAGCGGTGTCTAACTCCTCCAATTTCGGCATTACGGGATACTTTGCCATGATGGCTTTGGAACATGATATGATAGGCTTTGCCTGTACCAATACAACCCCGCTGGTAACACCCACTTTCGGGATAGCTTCCATGCTGGGCACCAATCCCATCGCCGTAGCTGTTCCGACAGGGAAGCAGCCGCCGTTTGTTGCCGATTTTGCTACCACACCCGTCACGCGGGGTAAAGTCTCCATCTATGAAAAGGAAGGCGAAAAGATGGGGTTCGGCTTTGTCGAAGATGCGGAGGGAAATCCGTCGGACGACCCTACGGTATTGAATCGCGGCGGACACATGCTGCCTTTGGGCGGCGACAGGGAACACGGCGGGCATAAGGGCTATTGTCTGGGGGCTATTGTCGATATATTGTCCGGCGTACTTTCCGGTGCCAATTTCGGTCAGTTTGTACCTCCGATGCTTGCTCTTCCGCTATATGACGAGCAACAGGGCAAAGGTTGCGGGCACTTCTTCGGAGCCATGCGCATTGATGCCTTTTCAGACAGCGAAACATTCAAGGGAAGAATGGATAAATGGATTGAAACAATGCGAAATACGAAACCGGCGAAAGGGCACGACAGCGTCCTGATACCCGGCGACCCTGAACGGGAATGTGAAGAACGCATTGCCCGCGAAGGCATCCGGTTATTACCGCAAGTCATGGAAGAGTCCTGCGCAATAGCAGAGAAATTAGGTATCAACTTCAAAAAAATATAAGTCAAATGGCAAATACTCCTGAAGCAATCATTAGTGCTAAGAATATCAGTGTGACCTTTCCCTTTAAGGGTAAAGATATAACAGCGGTCAGAAACGTATCAGTAGATATATACAGAGGTGAAATATTCGGAATTGTCGGGACAAGCGGCGCGGGAAAAAGCACTCTTTTGAGAAGTATCAATCTGCTGCAAAGACCCACAGAGGGGCAGATAGAAATTAACGGGGAAGATATTACCATGTCGAAAGGCGAATCGTTGCGAAAGCTCCGGAATAATATCGGAATGATCTTTCAGCAGTTCAGCCTTATTCATACGAAGAATGTGTACCAAAATGTTGCCTTTGCCATGAAAGCGGCAGGGAAAAGCAAGCGGGAAACGGAGCAGCGGGTGCCTGAGGTATTGGAATTGGTGGGATTGTCGGACAGGGCACTGTCTTATCCGTCCAAACTGAGCGGGGGCGAAAAGCAACGGGTGGGAATTGCCCGTGCCTTAGCCAACAATCCCTACATCCTGCTTTGCGACGAGCCTACTTCCGCCCTTGATTTGGAAAATACGAATGCCATACTGAAACTCTTAAAGGAAATCAACGAGCGGCTGGGCATCACAACGGTTATCATTTCGCACGAGATGAATGTGATAAAGAAGATATGCCACCGTGTAGCCGTGATGTTTGCCGGAAAGATCATTGAGTCGGACAATGTGTTCAATGTCTTTACCGCTCCGCAGCAGGAGTTTACCAAAAGTCTGGTGAGCCATACCTTCGACTTGGACGTACCGGAACGGCTGTTGCAAAACAAGGATGTACGGACGCTGAAGGTTATATACAGCGGCGAGAAGGCGGAAGAGGCTGTGCTTTCGGATACGATACGGAGCTTCGGCATACAGCTGAATATCCTGCAAGGCAAGATCGAGTATATTGCCGACAGACCCTTCGGCATCCTGATCATTCAATTGGACGGACAGCCCGACAAGGTGCAGAATGCGGAGAATTATTTGAAAGAGCGCACCTATCAGGTGGAAGCTATTCATGGATAGTGTGCATCCCAATGGGATGCGCATATACATCCCATAGGGATGCGTACATACATCTCAATGGGATGCATACATACATCCCTATGGGATGCATATACGCATCAAAGAATGTTAAA
>LBCX01000130.1 GCA_001657575.1 Bacteroidales bacterium Barb4 | reverse complement strand
AACGCAATCATAAAGGCATACAGCAGAAAGCGGATAATCTGATACGAGGGCTGCGCCCAATCCGGATAAAAGCCGCCAATCTTCAACTTCTCCGTTTCAATCTCATGGGCAAGATAGGCTATCCCCTTTACCAGATACTTGACAGTCGTCCAGATAACAATAATCGTAAACAGGTTGGGGATATACGCCACCGCATCCCTGGCTATCTCCTTTACCGGATTCCACACGTATGAAAATATCTTGTACGCCAAATCCTCCGTCTGCGGAAAGATAGAGAACAGAATAGGTATGATAATCAGCAGCTGCGCAATAATCAGCACATACCGCCCCAAGCTCGCCCCGAAGTTTAGTAAAGCTACCTGCCGCTGCGTGTCGAGCAGCTCATAATCATGGAACGACACGGGCTTTAGCTTGGAATCCCTCAACTTCTCAATCCGTACCCTCACCCATCGTAACAGCCATGCAATCCCCCACAAAATCAGCACTTCCAAAATCAGCACAAGCAGGAATGCCAGTATCCTTTTCACCAGCTGCATCCAGCCATGCGCCTTTTGCAACTCTTCGAGTTTGTCCGCTATAATCACACGCGCCCTGTCCGCCAACTCATCGCGCCCCGTGTCCATCCACAGCCCGTCCTGATCGGTAAACGAAGCTATCACCCTGTCCTCATACATGACGTCCGTCCGAATGTCCGTGCTCTCGATATACAGCGAATCCGGTTCCAAACCAAAGTGTTTCCCCAGCTCAAGCACCGCCCGCCCTACATTATCCGCCCTCACCTGCGGCAGCAATCCGCCTTGCCGCGCATAAATCATATAGAGCGTATCCCCCTCGACAAGCACGGGCACGCCTTTCGTAACCAGCCGCATCGAATCAATCCGCTGCCGCTGCTCAGCCTTTTTGACAGAGTCCGACAGCACCTCAGCCATCCGCATCTCTTCCATCTCCAGCCGCAGATTAGCCTCTTTTGCCCGTGCTTCCTCCAACGCCTGCTGCATCTCCAGGAACGAAGCGGAATCAATGGCAACCGTAGCCGTATCCACTGCGGCACTTGCCGTCATGCCCGTCATTAACCCTGCAACCAAAACCGAAAGCAATCTTATTTTCCTCATAACACGTTATTTGTTTATATGAACCGCGCAAAAATAATCCAAAAAGCTGCATGGCTTTCATTATTCATTATGTTTGCAGCCGAATTACATTCTATATATTAAGACACAACTCTACATGAAATTACATCTCTTGGCAGTATTGGCAGCAGCATCCGTTTTAACAGGCTGTGCGCCCAGAATCGGGACTGCGTTAATGAAAACCTATCCGGCATTGGATGCCGAAGAACCGGTAACGCTCATCATGAGCACCAAAGGGGTTCCGCCCGATATTGAAGCATTAGGCATAGTAAGCATCAGGGACGCCGGCTTTACAACCCATTGCGATTCCGCAACCGTAGCCGGACTCCTCAAACAGGAAGCCCGAAAGGCAGGAGGAAATGTCGTCATTGTAACGGAATACATCAAACCCTCTTTTTGGGGAAGTTCCTGCCACCAAATGACGGGAACCGTTGCCCGAATAAACGAAAATTCCCCCTTTGCCAATGAAGCGATTGCAAACCTGTCACAAATAGAAGAATTGCGCTTCATCAAACCGGAACGGAAACTACCCCGGATGAATCTGTATGCCGGAGGCGGATACGGCTGGAGAATGGCTGAATTGTCGCCTGATTTAACCGGATATATGAGAACTTTCACCAAAGGACTAATGCACGCACCTGTTTGGGATGCCTCTTTCAACTATTATTTCAATGACCTTTTCGGGGTAGGATTAGCTTATGCTGCTTACGGTGCCGGCAACCGTGAACAGGTTTATAACATGGAAACTTTGGAAGAAGGATACTTAAAGCTAAATGACTTGATAACCTATGCCGGTCCTGTCTTTTTAGTGAGAAACCCCTTGAGTAATAAATGGACACTTGAATCAGGAATAGGTTTCGGCTATTTGGGATATGTATCCAAAGGCAACTTCGTAAATGAACACTTTAAAAAGACAGGAGCGACAGCCGGTGCACAAGTATCATTGGGCATTGAATACAAATTAGCCAAAGACTGGGGCATCGGGCTTAACCTTTCGGCGGTCAGCGGTATACTGAACAGTTGGACGGAAGAAACCAACGGTGTAAAAACAACCGTTAAAGCAGAAAGCAACGACAAAGGCGAAGGTCTTGGACAATTTCGTATGCTGCTTGGGGTTCGGTATCACATAAAATAATAGCTTTGCCCTCGACAGTGCCTCCCCCGCTTCCCGTAAGAACAGCGCACCCGGGGAGGACTTCGAGTTTTATAACACTACCTATATAACACAACTCTACATGAAATTACATCTCTTGGCAGTATTGGCAGCAGCATCCGTTTTAACAAGCTGTGCGCCCAAAATCGGGACTGCGTTAATGAAAACCTATCCGGCATTGGATGCCGAAGAACCGGTAACGCTGATTATGAGCACCAAAGAAGTTCCACACTACGCCGAAGCCTTAGGTGAAGTAAGCATTTGGGACGCAGGGTACGCAATGTATTGCGATTCCGCAACCGTAGCCGAGCTCCTCAAACAGGAAGCCCGAAAGGCAGGAGGAAATGCCGTCATTGTCACGGAATACGTCAAACCTTCTATTTTGGGAAGTTCCTGTCACCAAATGAAGGGAATCGTTGTTCGGGTAAACCAAAACTCCACTTATGTCCGTAAAGAACTTGAAAAACTATCGCAAATAGAAGAAACACATTTCGGTAAACCGGAACGGAAACTACCCCGTATGAACATATATGCCGGGGGCGGATATGGCTGGAGATCGGCTAAACTATCGCCTGATTTAACCGGATATATGAGAAGTTTCACCAAAGGATTAATGCACGCACCTGTTTGGGATGCTTCTTTCAACTATTATTTCAATGACCGTTTAGGAGTAGGATTGGTTTATTCGGCTTACGGTGTCGGCAAGCGTGAACAGGCTTATAACACAGAAACTTTGGAGGAGGGATACTTAAAGATAAACGGCATGATCACGTTTGCAGGGCCTGCCTTTTTAATGAGAAACTATGTAAATAATAAATGGACGTATGAATTAGGATTGGGTATCGGCTATTTAGGATATGTATCCAAAGGCAGCTTTACGGATAATTACTTCAAAAAGGCAGGATCAACATCCGGTATGCAAGCATCAGCGGGCATTGAATATAAATTAGCCAAAGACTGGGGTATCGGACTTAATATTTCGGTATTTAGCGGTATATTAAAAGGTTGGACAGAAGAAAGCAACGGTGTGAAAACAACCGTGAAAGCAGAAAGCAGCGACAAAGGCGAGGGTCTTGAACAAATCCGTATGCTGCTTGGGGTTCGGTATCATATAAAATAATAGCTTTGCCCTTGCTTTTGCCCTGCGTGGGAAATGTCTTGCCGATAAAGTTTTCATAATTTCTTTATCAGAATATAGCAAGATAGTTCGGTTCGAGTCCGGAGCAGGGCACAATGAAAAAGGCAGGATACATTATCCTGCCTTTTTCTGTTGGTTTAACTTTCTTATTTCAATTCCCTGATCTTGATACTGCGGAAAGCAGCTTCGTTGCCGTGGTCTTGCAGGAGGATATGACCTGCGGGAGCTTCGCCGAAGTTGCCGTGTTCGTTATAGACGGGAGCGGCGTATTTGCTGCCTTTTACGGCTTCACGGAAAGCATCGGAGCCGCGTTCGTATTCAACGGTTTTGAAGCCGTTCATCCAATGCTCTACGTGGTTGTCGGGGAATACTTTGATGACGGCTTGATTCCATTTGCCGATGCCGTTGAAGCGGTTGCTTGCGGAGGGGATAAGGTCGTACAGGCTGGAGAGGGTACGGCTTCCGGGTGTGGTGGTGTATAATTGAGCATCGGGGTGACGGGCATCGTCCAATAGCTGGTATTCCAAGCCGAAGGCTGAGCCGCTGGCTTGTTCGGCTTCCGTCACGAAGTATTTGATACCGCTGTTGGCTCCTTCCGTAATGTTAAATTCAAGGCTCAGCTCAAAGGCACTGTATTCATCAATGGTAACGATGTCGCCACCGTTGGTGGATTCGCTGCCGTCTGACTGTTGCACGATGAGTTGACCGTCGTCAATTTTCCAACCGGCTTCGGGGAAGGCTTCCTTGTGGGCACCGCGCCACCCGTCGGTTGACACTCCGTCAAACAGGAGTTTCCATCCGGCTTCCTTTTCGGCTGCCGACAGCACATTGGGAATGCGGTTTACTTCGGGGGCTAAGTCACCTTTCAGGCGTTCTGCTTCCAAGCCTTCCGTTTTGATGCGGATGTTGCGCCATTTGATTTCCTTGCCTTCCTGTTCATCACTGTCGCCGATGGCGTGCACTTGAAAGGCGATGAAGCCTTTGGCTGTTTCCATGTCAAGAAGGTTTGCCGCGTTTACGCCGTTGAGCCAGACGCGAAGAGAAATACCGATGGCTTCGATGCGGAAACTGTTCCAGTCGGTCTTGTTATATGCAGCTTGTCCGGCAGGATTGTCAATCATAGTTACTAACCATCCGCGACGGGCTTCATCATAGATACCGCCGCTCCAAGCTCTGTCCGAAGGGTCCATTTCGCATTGGTAGCCGTGTACACGCCCATCCTGATAATCCGGCAAACTGAGGCTGCGGAACTGAACACCCGAATTTAAGGAAGGGTCGCACCAAGCTTCAAACTCCAAAATAAAATCACCATACTCCTGTTCGGTTGCCATAAAGCTGTTGGGCTGCCCCTTCACGGAAGTACCTATCAGGCAACCGTCTTCCACACGGTAAGGAGCCTCACCGTTTAATTGCTTAAAACCCGTAAGGTCTTCGCCGTTGAACAACTTCTGCCAACCGTCATTCGGCTGACAACTGCAAAGCAACACCAACGCCGCTGTTGCCAATTTCAAAGAGATTCTCATATTTTATTGTATTTAATAGATAGTTTACCTTTCGGCAAACGCGGGCAAATGTATAGCATTTCAGATACAAACATCTATATTTGCGCCTTAAATACAATAAATAACAATTGATGAAACCTTACAAAACGGCACTCTTCGACTTTGACGGTGTCATTGCGGATACCGAACCTGTCTATGATATTTTCTGGAACGAGATGGTAAAAAAGTACGGCATAAGCACCCCCGACTTTGCCCATGTAATAAAAGGACAGACCATGCCCCGCATCATGGAAATCTATTTAGCCGGTTATTCCGAAGAAATAAAGCAGGATATACTCCGCGAATCATTGGAATACGAAGAGCAAATGCCTTTACCCGCCATGCCGGGTTCATTGGAGTTCATACGGCTGTTAAAGGAAAACGGCGTACAAACCGGATTGGTTACAAGTTCCGACCAGAAGAAGACAGACCGCGCTTTCCTTTCTTTGGATATGAAAGGTTTATTTGATACCGTAGTCACAGCCGGACGCATAACGAAAGGAAAGCCCGACCCTATGTGTTACCTCTTGGCGGCATCCGACTTGCATATATCCCCGAAAGACTGTGTCGTATTTGAAGACTCCTTCGCCGGCATCCAAGCGGGAACAGCCGCCGGAATGCGTGTCATAGCCCTTGCCACTACCAATCCCTGCGAAGCCTTGCAGGGCAAAGCCTGTAAGGTTATTCCTAACTTTGAGAATATGGGGATTGAGGATTATAGGGCAATGACAGAATAACTGGCGTTACACAGATTGCGGCAATAAAGTCGCCAGTGCCTTTGCCGTCAGCAAATCAAGTGGTGTCGTTATCTTTATATTCTCCCGATTGCCCGGTGTGAGGCAAATCGTTTCGCCGGCGGCTTCCACAACAGAAGCATCATCAGTGAACAACGGCTGATACGGTTGCCGGTACGCGCGAATCAGGAGGTCGCCGCGAAAAATCTGCGGAGTCTGCACGGTATGGAAGCGCGACCGATCAACGGGACGACTGCCTGCCCCGCTTGTCTCGCGCAACGAATCAACAACAGGAACGACCGGCACGGCAGTACCCTTTTCCGCCGCCAGATTAAAACAGCTTTCAATTACCTCCGCCGATACAAACGGGCGCACACCATCGTGAACGGCAATCAGCGCACGTCCGTACTCCTTTTCATCAAGCGACTTTTCAATATACGCCAAGCCGTTGCGGACGGAATGAAAGCGCGTTTCGCCTCCGTCCGCAATATGATGCGCCGCCTTGCATCCGATTTCCTTGCAAAGCATACACCAATAATCCTGATGTTCTTTGGGAAGCACCAACACCGGCACCGCCGACGAATCCCAACGGCAAAAAACCTCCAGCGTGCGCATCAACACCGGTTTGCCCTCTACCGGAACGAACTGTTTGGGCAAATCCCCTCCCATACGCAGCCCCTTGCCGCCGGCAACGATGATAACGAACCGGCGCATCATCAATCCAGTTCCTCCAATATCTTTTTCACCTCCTCGTCAGCCTTGAAGAGCTTTTCCTTGCAGAGTTTGATAAGGCGCGTTGCCTCCTTTACCCTTATGGAAAGGATGTCAACGTCAAGATCATTGCGCTCAATGTCGGCAACGATTTTGCGGAGCTTCTCCACCGCTTCGTTGTAGGATTCTTGTTGTTCTGTCATGTTTTGCTTTCTTTTTTAGCCCGTTCGATTTCGCTTACAGTATGTTTGATACAAACCTTTGCCCATATTCTTCTTACGAATTTCAACGGACATTGTTACAACGAAACAATTGAATTTCAAACACAAAGATATGAAGTGGCAAGATTAATAAATTACTTTTGTTATTGTATGAAAAACAAACAACTTCTTCTTGAATAAAACATCAGTGACGTTTTTCCTTGCCTATGTCAATACCCGCAATCTACCTTTTCATATCTTTGTGTTTGAAATCCAATAATTTCTTACATAGGTCTTTTTATTTCAGAAAAGCCGCATAATACCAAACAGGGAGATAAGTTTTTCTTCTGTTGGGCTATGGTTTATTATATGGCTTCCTTTCTTTTAGAGAAAGATTACTGTAATCCATAAATAATTAGCAATACTATTTTTGAATAAATGAAAAAAGAAGATTTGCGCATCATATATATGGGCACACCTGCTTTTGCCGTCGAAAGTCTGCGTGCCCTTGTGGAGGGTGGCTATAACGTGGTCGGTGTTGTCACCATGCCCGACAAGCCTGCGGGCAGGCACGGCAGCGTGTTGCAGCCGAGTCCGGTGAAGCAGTATGCCCTTGCGGCTGGTCTGCCTGTCTTACAGCCTGAGAAGTTGAAAGAGGAAACGTTTTTGTTGGAATTGCAGGCGTTGAGGGCTGATTTGCAGATAGTCGTTGCTTTCCGTATGCTGCCCGAAGCGGTCTGGGGGATGCCGGCGGCGGGGACGTTCAATCTTCATGCTTCCCTGCTGCCTCGTTATCGCGGTGCGGCACCGATCAACTGGGCGGTTATCAACGGGGAAACGGAGACGGGTGTCACCACGTTTTTCCTTACGCATGAGATAGATACGGGGAAGATTATCCTCCAACGGCGGCTGTTCGTTACCGATACCGACGATGCAGGCACGGTGCACGATGCACTGATGGCGGCAGGTGCAGGCTTGGTGACCGAAACGGTTAACCTTATCCTCGCCGACCGTGCACAAGCCGTCTCGCAGGAAACGCTTTACAGCGACCCTGCCCTTCTCCCTCTTGCCCCGAAAATCTTTAAGGACACCTGCCGCCTCTGCCTGAGCCAGACTGTCAAGCAGGCGTATGATTTCATTCGCGGACTCTCCCCCTATCCGACAGCATGGGTTGAACTTATTCCCCTCGACGGGAAACGCCAGACAGTGAAGATATACCAAACGGAAAAACACCCCTGTACTCACAGCCATCCTGTCGGCACTATTCTTTCCGACCGGCGGTCTTATATGGACATCGCCCTTTGCGACGGCTTCCTCCGCATCCTTTCTCTCCAGCCGGAAGGAAAGAAGCGGATGAACACGGTTGATTTCCTGAACGGCTTCAAACAGGAGATAATGTCCTGCCGGATTGAATAATTGGTGACTATATCCAACTTTACAGTTGAAAAACAGTTATGCAGATGCCCCGAAGGGGCTAAAGATTTCAGCCCCACATGCAGCGCAGCGGAATGTGGGGTTAAAGAGACGGCACCGCCAAGGGAGTCCTGAAAGGACGACCGAATTATATCGCATTGTAAACCATCGTTTATAATTTGTATCGTTCTTTCAGCACTTTATTGATATACATTTGTCTTAACCCCACATTCCGCTGCGCTACATGTGGGGCTGAAATCTTTAGCCCCTTCGGG
>LBCX01000129.1 GCA_001657575.1 Bacteroidales bacterium Barb4 | reverse complement strand
GCCCGCGCAACTGCCTGTCCACGCGCCGGCTCTCATGCCGCTCCGTACCGATGATAGCCAAACCGCCGGCAGCCTTCACTTCGGCAGCCAGCTTGATGTCGGTACCGCGCCCTGCCATGTTCGTGGCAATGGTCACCGTACCCTTCTGTCCGGCTTGGGCGACAATATCGGCTTCCCGCTGATGCAGTTTCGCATTCAGCACGTTGTGCGGTATGTTGCGCATGTTCAGCATACGGCTCAGCAGTTCGGATATTTCCACCGATGTTGTACCGACCAGCACAGACCGTCCTGCCGTCACCAACGCACTGATTTCATCAATGACGGCACTGTATTTCTCCCGCTTCGTCTTATAGATGCGGTCGTTCATATCCTTGCGGGTAACGGGGCGGTTGGTAGGGATTACGACCACGTCCAGCTTGTAGATGTTCCAAAGTTCGCCGGCTTCCGTCTCCGCCGTACCGGTCATGCCGGACAGCTTGTGATACATGCGGAAATAGTTCTGCAAGGTAATCGTGGCAAAGGTCTGCGTAGCCGCTTCCACCTTCACCCGCTCCTTCGCCTCGATGGCTTGATGCAGACCGTCCGAATAGCGGCGACCCTCCATGATGCGCCCCGTCTGTTCGTCCACAATCATCACCTTGTTGTCCATCACCACATATTCATCATCCTTCTCAAACAAAGTATAGGCTTTCAGCAACTGGTTGATGGTATGCACCCGCTCGCTCTTCACCGAATAGTTGGCAAGAAACTCGTCCTTCTTGATTTGCTTTTCCTCTGCATTCTCTATCAGCTCCAACTGCGACAGCTCGGAGGCTATGTCGGGCAGGACGAAGAACTGCGGGTCGTCCGTCTTGCCCGTCAACATGTCAATCCCCTTGTCGGTCAGCTCAATCGTATTGTGCTTTTCGTCTATCACAAAGTAAAGCTCATCCGTCACCAAGTGCATATTGCGCATGTTATCCGCCATATACGTATCTTCCGTTTTCAGCATCTGCGTCTTGACACCCGCCTCGCTCAGATACTTAATCAACGCCTTGTTGCGGGGATACCCCTTGTAGGAACGGTAAAGCTGGAGCGCGCCTTCCTCTGCCGCCTTCGCATCATCGCTGCCCATCTTCTGCCGCGCTTCGACAAGCAACTTGGAAGCCAGATTCTTCTGGGCAGTCACCACAATCTCCACATTCGGGCGGAACTGCTCGAACAGCTGTTCCTCCCCGCGAGCCACCGGCCCCGATATAATTAAAGGTGTACGGGCATCGTCAATCAGCACCGAGTCCACCTCATCCACAATGGCATAGTTATGCTTGCGCTGCACCAAATCGTTCGGATTGCCCGCCATATTGTCGCGCAAATAATCAAAGCCGAACTCATTGTTTGTCCCGAACGTAATATCCGCATTGTAAGCCGCCCTCCGCGCATCGGAATTGGGCTGATGCCTGTCGATGCAATCCACCGAAAGCCCGTGAAACATATACAGCGGGCCCATCCATTCCGAGTCGCGCTTGGAGAGGTAATCATTCACCGTCACCACATGCACCCCGTTTCGCGTCAGCGCATTGAGGAAAACGGGCAGCGTGGCGACCAGCGTCTTGCCTTCCCCCGTCGCCATTTCGGCAATCCTCCCCTTATGCAAAACAACGCCGCCGAACAACTGCACATCGTAGTGCATCATGTCCCACGTTATCTCATTTCCGCCGGCCGTCCACCGGTTGCGGTAAACAGCCTTGTCGCCGTCAATGCGCACAAAGTCATGCTTGGCAGCCAAATCCCTGTCGAAATCGTTCGCCGTGACCACCGTCTCCTCATTCTCCTTGAAACGGCGGGCAGTCTCTTTCACAATGGCATATACTTCGGGGAGCACCTCGTCCAATATCTCTTCCAGCTTCTCGGTGATCTGCTTTTCAACCTTGTCCACCTCTGCCCAGACGGCTTCGCGTTCTTCCAGCTCCTTGCCGTCGATGCCCTCGCGCAGGCGTTCCACTTCCTCCCGTTCGCCGGCTGTATAACCCTTGATACGTTCCTTAATCTCATCCGTCCGGGCACGCAACGCATCATTATCGAGAGCCTCTATCAACGGATACGCGGCTTGTATCTTCTTTACGTGAGGGGTGATTTCCCGCAAATCCCGCTGCGACTTATTGCCGAACAGCTTGGTCATAAACTCATTAAATCCCATGATACCCTAAAAATTAATTTCGGCAAAGGTAGAAGAAAAACAACATGGCAGACATCTGGCACTCAAAAAGAACCAAGGGCAACCGCATCAAAAGCAGATGCCCTTCGGGACATCTGTAAGCTATAATCCTCATTCCTTATGCAGAAGCCCCTTGTGAAAGTTTCACAAGGGGCTTCTTTTTGCAGGATAACTTTGCTTATTCAAATCTGGCATACGGGTTGGCACCTGTTTTTGCTTCTTCGTAGCCGTCGTAGCCCCAGTTCTGCCACAAGCCTTCGGGATTGATGTTGCGCTGTGATTCGGGAATGGGGAAGCGGTAGTTTTTCAGGCTGACGTTTTGCTTTCCAAAGCTCCGATCCACTCCTGAGTTTTGCAGTGTTTTTACGTAAATCCGCCAGCGCACCAAGTCTGTCCAACGGTTTTGCTCGTAAGTGAGTTCAAACACCCGTTCTTCCTGTATCGCTTTCTTGAAGCCTTCGTAATCCAGTCCGGCAGGGATGTCGTCAATCGAAGGCTCATTCAGCGGATGGCGGAAGGCACGGCGGCGCACAGTATTGATGTCATTATAGGCTTGGGCTGTCGGACGACCTTCGTACTCGTTAATGGCTTCTGCCCGCAGGAGGAATATTTCGGCGTAGCGGATGATTGTCCGGTCAATATTGCGGTTGCTGGCAGAGCCGTCAGGGTCGCTTGTGTCAATGTATTTACGATAGCGCGGCAGAGTAAACTCAAAGTCTTCGCCGGTGGTCGGGTTGAAGAGCGTTTTGGCATAGGTGGCAGTCTTGCGCTGGTCGCGATCGTCGAACGCATTGTAGAACTTGATGTCCGAAATAATCATGTGCGGCGGCGCATCGGTAAAGCCGCTGGCAAAGGCACAATGCGCCAAGTGGTTTGCACCGCTGCCGTCGGAGTTTTGCGTAAGGGCGTGCTGTGCGGCAAAGATGTTTTCCTTTCCGTTCTTGTTTGCTATCACCCAGTTGTCTGCATAGTTTTCTTCCAGCTCATAGCCGGTTACTTTGTTGGCGTAGTCGATGGAGAGGCGGAAGTGCTCCTTTTGAGCGGCAGCATCAAACGTGTCGGAGGTTTGCCCCCAAATCAGGTGTATTTTTGAGAGAAAGGCATAGGCTGCTCCCTGCGTAGCCCTTCCCCTGTCGGAGGAAGGATACTCGGAAACCGGCGGCAGGACTTCGGCTGCCTCTTGAAAGTCCTTTACAATCTGCTTATATACTTCGTCTATGGGCGCACGGGAAGCCCCCGTACCTTCGGATTCATTCAATATCAAAGGCACTTCGCCCCAGAATTGGACGGCATACTGATAGTAATAGGCGCGGAGGAATTTAGCCTCGCCGATGAGCCTGTTCTTCAATGTTTCGGTCACCGAATTTGTCAACTGCAACTTGTTTATGACGTCATTGGCGGTCGTAATAGCCAAGAAGGTGCTGTTCCATACGCTGTTAAAATAACTGTTGGAAGGCTGCCACTGTATGGAGCCTAAAAGCCCACCCGCCCCGCTGGGGTTTTCGCCGGATACTTCAAGCTCCGACGTAAGGTCGGTCAAATAGCCGTAGGAAGTGCTTATCACATTGTATTGGTAAATACCGTTGACGGCGGCTATGGCATCGGCATCGGTCAGCGGGAAATAGCCTTCCACAAGCTGATCGACGGGCGTAAGTTTCAAATCGTCGGTGCAAGCGGCAAGCGCAGCCGACAGGGTGAGGATATATAGTATCTTTTTCATAACTGCTAAATATTGAATGGTCTATTAATAGGAGATGTTAATACCTAAGGAGATTGTTTTCGCGGTCGGATAAGCACCTGAGTCGGTGCCGCTGGCTACTTCCGGGTCGTATCCCGTATAGTTCGTAATCGTCAGCAGGTTCTGTGCATTGGCAAACACCTTGAACTGTGCAGTCGGTGCCTTGTTTATTCTTATCGGCAGGATATAGCCCAAGGTAATGTTCTTCAACCTCAAGAATGAAGCATCTTCAATGTAGCGGCTGTCCAACCATGAGGCAGGCACAACGGTTGCCTTCGGTATGATGTTCGAGGGATTGGAAGGTGTCCATCTATCCACAAGTTTAGCCGCAAGGTTGTAGCTGATGTTGGGACTTTCCAGCTTTTGGCGGAGCGAATTGTACAGCTCGTTGCCCTGACTGCCCTGGAAAGAGGCAAACAGACTGAAAGACTTATACCGCAAGCCGGTTGAAAAGCCGTAGGTGAAATCGGGTTGTCGCGAGCCTAACACTACCTGGTCATCGTCCAATGAAACCCTGTTGTCTTTCTCCGGGTTCTGGTTCCTGTACTTTATATCACCCGGCTCTATCTCCGTTTTCCTGTCAGGCACGGACAGTTTGGATATGTCTTCGTCCGCCTGCACCACGCCGTCGAACACAAAGCCATAGAACGAGCCTAAGGCTTCGCCTTCCTTTATAATGGTGCTCCCCTGTTGGATATAGCCTGACTTTATCGCTACGTTGGTGATTGTATTGATGTTTTTGGCAATGTTGCCGGATAGGTTCCAGTCCAAGTCTTTGGTGCTGACAAGCGTGCCTTTGAGTTCCAGCTCAAAGCCTTTGTTCGTTACGTTCCCGATGTTTTTAAGCATGGAGGTAAAGCCGGTGGTTGTTTCGAGGGGAATGTTCAGCAGCAAGTCGGATGTCTTTTTGTAGTAGGCATCCACGACCACGCCGAGCCTGTAATCCCAAAGGCTGAAATCAACCCCCGCGTTATACTGCGAGGTTTGCTCCCATTTGAGGTCGGGGTTCTTGCGGTTGTTTCTTGTGTAAGCGGTTACCACTTTGTTATTGAATGAATACCGCTGTGTGCCATAGGTGGATTCATATTTATAATCGCCTATTTCCTGATTCCCCACCGTACCGAGACTTAACCGCAGCTTCAAGTCGCTGACCGTCTTGTTTCCTTTCAGAAAAGCCTCTTCGTTGATATTCCACGAAAGCCCTACCGACGGGAAATAGCCCCATTTATGGTCTTCGGCAAAGCGGGAAGAGCCGTCGGCTCTTAGCGTAGCCGTCAGGTTGTAGCGTCCTTTCAGTGTATAGTTTACACGCCCCAGCAGGGAGTTCAGGACAGACTCCGAGCCGCCGGTAACAGGAGCAAGCCCCTGCCCTGCCTGCAAATTATGGTAGGTCAGCTGTTCGTTTGCATAATTGGTGGCATAAGCGGTGGTACGCTCTTTGGTCGTGGTCTGGGTGCTGTAGCCAGCCAAGACATCAATGTAATGGTCGTCATGCACCTGTTTGGCATAGTTCAGCGTATAGTCATACTGCCACGAATTGGTGCGCTGATTGCCCACGCTGCCGTAGCCCTTTGCAAGGAAGCCGGCGGTTGACGAGGAGGGAGCAAAGAAATTCTGCGTCGCATTGGTCAGGTTCGTTCCCGCACTTACTCTGGCGGTCAGCGAGGGGAGAATGGCATAACGGAGAAAGAAGTTCCCGATCAGGGAGTTGCTGCTGTTTTGCGAAACGGTATTGACCAAGTCGGACAGGGCATTCACCGTCCGGTCTCCATACCTCAAATCGCCCTTTTCAAAGATATTGTTGTAGTTGAAACTGCCGTCCTTTTCATAGATCGGTACGACCTGCGGGATGCTCAATATATAGTCAAGGGAATTGGCAACACCGTTGGTCTCCAATCCGCTGTAACTTGCCAGCCCGTTTTGTTTCAGGTTGCTGGCACTTACGTTTAACCCCAGGGTAACGTTGGAAAACAAATCACGCTCGAAGTTAAACCTGCCGCTGTAGCGTTGGAAGTCCGTGTTCAGAATGATACCGTCTTGGTTGGTAAAGTTGCCGGACACGAGGTAGCGAGTTTTCTCATCGCCGCCGCTGACGGTAGCCTGATGGGTCTGTGTGGGAGCCGTGCGCAAGGCTGCCCCCTGCCAGTCGTAGCCTTCGCCCAGTTGGGCAAATTCGGCATCGGTAATGGGGCTTTTCGGATCTATCTCGCGGCTTATTTCCGCCCATTCGCGGGCATTCAGCAGGTCTATCTTTTTACTTACCTGCTGCCAGCCCAAGGAGTATTGGTACTCGATATTGTTCTTCCCCTTCTTCCCGCTTTTGGTGGTGATAATGATGACTCCGTTGGAGCCTCGCGAACCGTAGATGGCGGTAGCCGATACGTCTTTCAGCACTTCGATGGATTCAATATCGTTGGGGTTGATGGCTGCCAGCGGGTTCAGGCGTTCGGCAATCCGACTGACGCCTGCCGAGGTGGAAGAAGAATTGCTGTCATCGTAGATAATGACCCCGTCCACCACGTAGAGCGGCTCATTCCCGCCGGTGATAGAGTTGCCCCCGCGAATACGGATGCTGGAAGCAGCACCGGGCTGTCCGGAACTTTGCGTTACGTTCAACCCCGATATAGCCCCGCCGAGCAGGTTGTCGAAAGAGGTGGACAACTGCGACAGGGACTCTTTCGATACAGTTGTAATAGCCCCCGTCAGCTCTTTCCGCTTTTGCGTACCGTAACCGATGACAACCACCTCGTCCAGCAGCCGCAAATTCTCGCTCAGCTCAATCGTAATCGGCTCCGTGTATTCATACACTGCCACATCCAGGGTCTTATACCCGATGTAAGTGACCGAAAGAGTAGCCGGAAGCGACGGCACCTCAATCGCGAACTTCCCGTTTGCATCGGATATTGTCCCCGTCTTCCCGTTCAAAAGCGACACTTCCGCCCCGATAACCGTCTCATGCGTCCGTTCATCCAACACCCGCCCCTCAATCCGGCTCCGCTGCGCAAAGGCAGGCAGCGAAAGAACCGCAACCGCGAGCACCCAAACAAATCTTCCTAACTTTGCCATGACTCTAATGTATTAGTGTTAAAGTGTCCCCGAAGTCCGATGGCAGTCTGATTTCCAAGGGGGCACTTTTTATGTAGCAAAGGTTATTCCGTTAAATAATCTGCAAAATACCATGTATATGGTATATTGGCAGATGCCCTGAAAGGGCAAGAGATTTCAGCCCCACATACAGCGCAGCGGAATGTGGGGTTTAGGGAATGGGCGACACAAGGGAGTCCTGAAAAGACGATCGAATTATATCGCATTGTAAACCATCGTTTATAATTTGCATCGTTCTTTCAGAACTCCCTTACCTGTGCCGTTCTTATGACCCCACATTCCGCTGCGCTTCATGTGGGGCTGAAATCTTTTGCCCTTTCAGGGCATCTGCGTAACATGAGTAAATAATGCGTTTTTCAGAGATAGTCATATACATAAATCAAGCAGGAGGGACGGGATTATTCCCCGTTCCTCCTGCTTGTATAAATTGTCCGAGAGAAGATATTCTCAAATTTCCTGCTGCGGCGTAAAGCGGTACGCATTGCTCCAGGGTCCGTACTCCCCTTTGCGGTTGAACCAGCGGAAGCGGGCGGTGTGCGGTTTGTCATACGTTTCGGGATCGAATACCTTGGTAAAGATGCTTCTGGTAACAATTTCGTGCTTGAGGCAGTCCTCCGGACGGAGGTTTTCGCCGACTCCGTAGCAAAACTCGCAACCAATCGTTCCGGCGGGTTTGCTCGCTCTTTTGTTCTGGAGAGTATGGAAGAGGCGGAACTGCACCCATCCTCCTGTCTTCAGGGTGATCTCTGCATACACTTTCTGATCGGGTATGGGGGTTGGAACGCTTTTCCGGCGCATTTCGGCGGGCAGTCCCATTCCGACCCGTCTGGCCGGGATGACAAGATTGTTGACCATCAGGTAGCGTATGATCCAGTCCACCACCGTCTGATCGGTCGCTTTCTGGTAATCAACCAGTTCCTTGTACACTTCCGGCGTGCTGGTATGCGGGTTTTCCCAGCGTTCCACGAGATCCATCAATCCGGCGTAAATGACGGTAAGCACTTGGTAGGCACTTGTCGAAATACCGTATTCCGCCAGCACATCCTTTATGTCCCGAATAATATTGTCCAGAACTTCCAACTTGTTGCGCGGGGCAACTCTTTTGTAATCCGATACGATGTTTAGTTTCATGGGGTTTAATTATTAGATGGTTAGTAATGCGAATTTGTGTTTTCGGTTTGCAAATATCACAATTATTTTTCAAAAGCAAAAAAAACAGTTTGTTTTTTCGTGTATGACAAAAATTTTACAGTTGGAAGCCTCCGATTACCTTTGGCGGCTTTCGGTTACCGATTTCAGCTTCCGGTTACCGATTTCAGCTTCCGGTTACCGATTTC
>LBCX01000446.1 GCA_001657575.1 Bacteroidales bacterium Barb4 | reverse complement strand
CACATGGAGCGTAGCGGAATGTGGGGTAACGGCACATCGGGTTACGAAATGACACCGCCCATGGGGTTCTGGAAGAACGACCGAATAATTTATGCGGCAAATCGTTCATCATCATTTGTAATTTGTATCGCCCTTTCAGGGCTTTTTTAATATATGCTTGTCTTGACCCCACATTCCGCTACCCGACGTGCCGCTTCGCTTTACGTCGGGCTGAAATCTCTTGCCCTTTCGGGGCATCTGCGTAACATCGGTTACTTACTGTGCGGAAGTCTAACAGGGGTTGAGTCAGGGAGATTTGATGCGTCTGCCCTGAAAAGAAAGGCGGCAAAACAACGGTGTGCCCTGAAATACCATAGCTTTGCCGCCCTATTTCAACAGGAGGCTTATGGATACGGTTTCATTCTTTACGCCGGAAGAGAAGACGGCGTTTTTTGCGAAGTACAGGGAGCTTTTGGGCAATCTCCATTCGTTCCTTGAAAAGGAAGACATCGGGAAGATGAAGCGGCTGATGCGGCAGGTTATCTCGCTGGATTGTTACGGCAGGGACAAGAACGGCATCAACGGTTTGCTGCGCAATGTGGACACGGCTTTGATTGCCACCAAGGAGATCGGGCTGAAGCGGACGCCGGTGATTGCCCTACTGCTTTACCGTCCGGTGTTGAAGCATCTGCTTACCGTCGAGGAGATTGAGCAGCTGTTTGATGCCGACACGGCTCACATTCTCCGTCTGCTGCTGAAAACGTCCGACCTTTACGCGAAGAATACGGCGGTCAATACGGAGAACTTCCGGCATCTGCTGTTCTCCTTTGCCGAGGATGTGCGGGTGATACTGCTGATGATCGCCGACCGCCTGTGCATGATGCGGCTGGGCAAGCAGATGGTGGATGAGGATGAACGGTTGCGGCTTTCGGCGGAGGCAGGGTCGCTGTATGCTCCTCTGGCGCATCGGTTGGGACTGTATGCGATAAAGAGCGAGCTGGAGGACTTGGTGTTGAAATATACCGAGCCGCAGCAGTTTGAGTTCATCCGGCATAAATTGAACGAGACGAAGCGGTCGCGCGATGCCTATATTAAGGAGTTTATCACGCCGGTAAAGGAGAAGCTGGAAAAGGCGGGGCTGCGGTTTGACATCAAGGGGCGCACCAAGTCGATTCATTCCATCAACAACAAGCTGAAAAAGCAGAAGGTGGAGTTTGAGGATATATACGACCTTTTCGCCATCCGTATTATATTGGATACACCTGCAGAGAAGGAACGCGCCGAATGTTGGTACGCCTATTCCATCCTGACCGACATGTACCAGCCCAATCCGAACCGCATGAGGGACTGGCTGTCTATCCCGAAGTCCAACGGCTACGAGAGCCTGCACATCACGGTGATGGGCCCGCAAAAGAAATGGGTGGAAGTGCAAATCCGCACCGAGCGCATGGACGAGATTGCAGAGCTTGGACTGGCGGCGCATTGGAAGTACAAGGGGGTGAAGTCGGACGGCGGCGGTGTGGACGATTTCCTTTCCAACGTCCGTGCCGCCCTCGAACTATCCAAAGAAGGCAGCCAGACGGATTTGATACAGGA
>LBCX01000128.1 GCA_001657575.1 Bacteroidales bacterium Barb4 | reverse complement strand
CGGGCTGTTTTTCTGGCTGTTGCGTGCCAAATCGTTTAGTAAGGTGGCTCTGAATACGAACATAGAATCGAAGGTAACCTCCAGCCGCGACTTGGGCATCTGCCTTGGCGATGAAGGCATCACTCTCTCACGTCTCGCACCCATCGGCAAGGCAAGCATCAACGGCATTATGGTGGAAGCCAAGTCACAGGACGAGTTCCTTGACGAGCAGACACCCGTCAGGGTGGTTCACATAGACGGGACGAACGTGACGGTTATCCCCGTGAAAGAAACAAGCGTTCACACTTAAAACAATCAATATGGAAATGAACTTTATGCCCCTCGTCCTGCTGGCGGCGGCAGTCTTTCTAATCATTATCTTTTTCTACTACGTGCCGTTCCTGCTGTGGATATCGGCAAAGGTATCGGGGGTCAATATCTCGCTGTTGCAGCTGTTTCTGATGCGCATCCGTAATGTGCCGCCCTCCGTGATTGCACGGGCAATGATTGAAGCACACAAGGCAGGACTCAAAAGCCTCACTCGCGACGACTTGGAAGCCCACTATCTGGCAGGCGGGCATGTGGAACGGGTTGTCCACGCATTAGTATCCGCCTCCAAAGCGAACATAGACCTTTCTTTTCAAATGGCAACGGCTATCGACCTCGCAGGTCGTGACGTGTTTGAAGCCGTGCAAATGTCGGTAAACCCGAAAGTGATAGACACGCCTCCCGTAACGGCTGTATCAAAGAATGGTATCCAGCTGATCGCCAAAGCCCGTGTAACGGTTCGTGCCAATATCAAACAGCTGGTGGGCGGTGCCGGTGAGGAAACCATTCTGGCACGTGTCGGCGAGGGCATTGTATCGTCCATTGGCTCATCGGACAGCCATGAAAAGGTGTTGGAAAACCCCGACAGCATCTCCAAATTAGTGCTTCGCAAGGGCTTGGATGCCGGCACAGCCTTTGAAATTCTTTCCATCGACATAGCCGACATTGACATAGGCAAGAACATCGGTGCCGTATTGCAGATGGATCAGGCAGAAGCCGACAAGAACATCGCCCAAGCCAAAGCCGAAGAACGCCGTGCCATGGCAGTCGCCGTAGAGCAGGAAATGAAAGCGAAAGCGCAGGAAGCTCGTGCAAAGGTGATCGAAGCCGAAGCCGAAGTACCCAAAGCAATGGCGGAAGCCTTCCGCAACGGCAACTTGGGCATCATGGACTACTACAAAATGAAGAACATCGAAGCCGACACATCCATGCGCGAATCCATCGCCAAGCCGACGGCAGGACCCTCCAAACCCATTAAGAGCTAAGGGCGAAGCTCCTTTCTCACGAAAAATAAAAAAGGAATGAAACGAACAGTAATGAGGTTGCTTGCAGCGTATGGAGTGTTGCTGCTTACGGGTACGGCTTGCACAAATAATACCGAATTTACCGTAACGGGGATTGTTTCAGGGGCGGACGATCAGATGATGTATATCGAGAATGTCGGAATATCTGCTGTTGAAACGCTGGATTCGGCAAAGCTGTCTGCCAACGGGCGGTTTAAATTTAGGCAAAAGCGTCCTGCCTATCCTGAGTTTTACCGCCTGCGGTTGAACAATCAATGGATTAACTTTGCCATTGACTCGACAGAAACAATATCTTTTGAGGCGGATGCAGGTACGTTTGCCACTTCTTACAAGGTGGAAGGTTCGGAAAACTGTAAAGCCATCAAGGCTGTCACGCTGGCACAGCTGGATGCCAATCAGTTGCTCAGCCGGTTGCGTAAGGAATACAATGCCAAGCAAATCAGCGACAGTATGTATGCCCAATCTCTGCTCGCCATTGCAAGTGCTTATAAGGAGACCGCTCTGAAATATATCTATCCTGCACCGATGTCCACCGCTGCTTATTTTGCTTTGTTTCAGCAGATAGACGGGATGCTATTCTTCGATATATACGACCGTACCGACACGCGGGCTTTCGGGGCGGTGGCAACAAGTTTCGACCATTACTACACCGAAAGTCCGCGTGCAAAGCATCTGCACAATCTCGCCCTGCAATCGCTCAAAGTCACCCGCGCACAGCGGGAAATGAACTTGGATGAGAGAATAAATGTGCAGGAGGTCAGCTATCTGGATATAGCCCTTCCGAATGTGAAGGGTGAGATTATCAGGCTTTCGGACGTAGCGGAAGGGAAGGTTGTCCTTATCAACTTCACAGCCTATCAGACCGAATGGTCAGCTTCCCTGAATATAGAGTTGAGGGAACTTTATGCCCGATACCATGAAAAGGGCTTGGAGATTTATCAGGCTTCTTTGGACAGTGATTTGCATTTTTGGAGTAATGCGGCGGTGAATATCCCGTGGATTACGGTCATCGACCCTGAATCGGTTTATTCCCAGTCGGCTGCCTTGTATGCCGTAAAGCAGTTGCCGGCTCTTTTCCTTTTAGACCGTAAGAGCAATATGGTGAAGCGGATAGAGAAGATGGAACATTTGGAGGCTGACATCAAGCCTTATATCTGATTGTCAATCATTAACAAACAAGGATGGGTATATTAGGTTTTTTCAATAAGGAGAAGAAAGAGACATTAGACAAGGGATTGTCTAAAACAAAAGAGAGTGTTTTTGCCAAACTTACACGTGCCATTGCGGGTAAAAGCAAGGTGGACGACAAGGTGTTGGACGACTTGGAGGAGATACTGATTACTTCGGATGTGGGTGTTGAAACCACATTGAAAGTCATCAACCGTATCGAAGAGCGTGTATCCCGTGATAAATATGTCAGTACAAGCGAACTGACGGCTATTCTCAGGGATGAGATTGCCGCCCTGCTGACGGAGAACAATACGGAAGACCGTGAGGGTTTTGTCCTGCCGGAAGGTGTGAAGCCGTATGTGATTATGGTGGTCGGCGTGAACGGAGTGGGCAAGACAACGACGATCGGCAAGTTAGCGTATCAATTCAAGAAGGCAGGAAAGACGGTGTATCTGGGGGCGGCGGATACCTTCCGTGCTGCTGCCGTGGAGCAGTTGGTTATATGGGGTGAGCGGACAGACGTGTCTGTTGTGAAGCAGAAGATGGGGGCTGACCCGGCATCGGTAGCCTTCGACACCTTAAACTCCGCCAAAGCCAATAATGCCGATGTGGTTATTATTGATACAGCCGGTCGCCTGCACAATAAAATCAACCTGATGAACGAGCTGACCAAGATAAAGAACGTAATGAAGAAGGTTGTGCCCGATGCTCCCCATGAAATCTTGTTGGTATTGGACGGTTCTACGGGACAGAATGCTTTTGAGCAGGCGAAGCAGTTTACGGCGGCGACCGAAGTCAATGCTTTAGCCGTTACCAAGCTGGACGGGACAGCCAAAGGAGGTGTAGTAATTGGTATTTCCGACTCTTTCCGTATTCCCGTGAAGTATATAGGCTTGGGGGAAGGTATGGAGGATTTGCAGGTGTTTAACAGGAAGGCGTTTGTGAATTCACTGTTTGGGGAGTAAGAGAGTGAATGAATTAATCTTTATCTGTACTTATGGAACTTAAAAGACCGGTAACATTTCATATTGAACAACTTGGGGCTATTAAAGATGCAACGATAACGCTAAAGCCTTTTATGGTTTTCTCAGGAGATTCGGGATTGGGGAAGAGTTATGCGGCGTTTTTGATACATTATTTGTATGTGTTGCTGTCTTCCGGCAGGTTAAGTATCTTTTTGGAAGAAAAAGGTTTCAAGTATGAGGATCTGATGCTTAATAATAAGAAGGAAGGAATATTAGGCACTGTTGATATAAAATCGCTCATTGATTGGATAAACAATAACGCTGTAAACTATATAGGCTATTTAATCGGGAATGCCAACCTCAACGGGAAAATAAATATTGAAATACCTTTTCCGAAGGATGAGATTACCTTTTCTTATAAGGAAGAATTTTTCGGAATGGATCACATGGAACACAGCTACATGTCTATATCGTTAGAAGGTTTGATATATAGAGCACCCCAAAATACAGGATATTTAGGAGTCGATCCATTTAGTGAGTTATTACATGCTTATCTTGTTCAAGAGGTATTTGGGGATAGCCGTTTTGCCTTCAAAAGCCTTATACTTCCTCCCGGTCGTTGTTCTTTAATCGGTTTAAGAGCTACAACAACTAAAGCCTCTATCGGCATGTATGAAGAATATTTGCGCAATATGGAAGACTTTGAACACATTTCTTTTACACATACAAAGAAAGCAGATAATTCGGATCTTATTGAAATGATAAAATCCATAAATAATGGTGTGCTGAAACGGGATAATTCCTATAAATTAATATATGAAACGGATAATATACAAATACCCGTAACAGCTGCGGCATCTTCTATAAAAGAATTAGTCCCGTTGACTCTTCTTATTGAAAAATATTCCTTATCTGATATATCTATTCTATTTGAAGAGCCGGAGGCACATATACATCCCGCCAAACAAGTAAAACTTGCCGACTTAATGGTTGCTATCGTTAACAGCGGTGCACATTTTCAAATAACTACACACAGCAATTATATACTGGATGGTATCAACGATGCCATAAACTTGTATAAGCTGAAACAAAAAGATACCAATACATATAGCCGGTTTATAAAAGAGAAAGGATACAGCGAAGATTTACTGTTAGACCCTGATAAAGTCGGTGCTTACTACTTTTATAAAAATGATGATGGAACGGTTTCTGTACGGAAACAATCATTAGAGGAAGGCATACCTTATGATTCTTTTTATGATGTAATTCGCAACAATTTACCGAATAGCATGGCTCTGTCGCAATTATTAAAGGAAGATGAGGATGACTTTTGAAAAGTTAGAACAATCGATAAAACTACTGTACCCGAACTGTCCCATTACAAAAATCAAGAATGTTTACAGTATCAAAGAAAATGATCCGCAAGCAACAGTAAAAGAGTTCTCATTTGACATCCCGGAAGGCATAGCGATAGATAATAAATTTATTAAACTCTTGTCAGGTCTCTTTGAAAGCAGTGACGAGATCTTCAGGAAAGAGTGCAACGGTATTGTCTTATTTGAACATAGCGGTAAGAACTATTGCCTTTTGGTAGAACTGAAATCAACATTTAATGCCTATAATATAGATAGAGCGCGAAAACAAATTGTATCAACTTATATCAAGTTGAATATGTCTTTGCACCTTTTGGCGGATTATAATAAAGACGACTTTATATTTATCGGAATGATTGTAGCCAAAGAGCCTAATGCTAAAGATTTAGAAGATATACAGAAAATGGCAATGTTGTTGAATACTGATTTGAAGAGGAAGCACTTATTCTTGCTAAACCTCTTTTCCAAAAAGCAAGATGTTCTATCTTATGATTATTATTTAGAGGAGAAAAGCTACCGCCTAAGCCCTAACTGCATGTATGAAAAGATGAAATATTGCCACGTTGCAGTCCCTCCCGACAATTCCATATACAAGGCAGATATAGCCAAATTCTTATAATCAGGCGGTTCATGCGAAAAGGCAAAGTTGATATAATCACGCTGGGCTGTTCCAAGAATCTGGTGGATTCGGAGCGGTTGATGCGGCAGTTTGCGGCTAACGGGTACAGGGTTGAGCATGATCCGGCGAAGGTGAACGGGGAGATTGTGATTGTCAACACCTGCGGGTTTATCGGCGAGGCGCAGGAGGAGTCGGTCAATATGATATTGGCGTTAGGAGAGGCGAAGAAGAAGGGGCGGATTGGTTCGCTTTACGTGATGGGTTGCCTTTCCGAACGTTTTCTGGATGAGATGAAGGCGGAATTGCCGGAGGCGGACGGTTTTTACGGGAAGTTTAACTGGCATGAGTTGCTGACGGATTTGGGGAAGTCCTATTATAAGGAATTGGCGTTTGACCGCACACTGACCACACCTGCACATTATGCCTATATAAAGATTGGGGAAGGGTGCAACCGCACCTGTTCCTATTGTTCCATTCCGATTATAACCGGTACTTACCGCTCGCAGCCGATGGAGGCGATTGAGCAGGAAGTCCGTGCGCTGGCGGAGAGGGGCGTGAAAGAGTTTCAACTGATAGCACAGGATTTAACGTTTTACGGGGCAGACCTTTACAAACGTCCTGCACTGCCGGAGCTGACGGAGCGGCTTTCCGATATTCCCGGCGTGGAGTGGATACGCCTACACTATGCCTATCCGGTGCATTTTCCGTTTGATTTGTTACGGGTGATGCGGGAGCGGGCGAATGTGTGCAATTATATGGATATTGCTTTGCAGCATATCAGTGACGCGATGCTGAAACGGATGCGCCGCAATATTACGCGGCAGGAGACGTATGACCTGCTGGCGCGGATACGGAAGGAAGTGCCCGGCATCCATCTGCGTACTACTTTGATGACGGGGCATCCGGGCGAAACGGAGCAGGACGTGGAAGAATTGGCTGATTTTGTGCGGCAAATGCGTTTCGAGCGGTTGGGAGGCTTTACCTACAGCCATGAAGCGGGGACGTATTCCTTCGACCATTATGCGGATGATATTCCGCAGGAAATCAAGCAGGAGCGTTTGGATTATATCATGCGTATCCAAGAAAGTATATCTTCCGAGATAAGTGCCGGCAAAATCGGGAAATGCTTTTGCACCATCATAGACCGCGAGGAAGAGGATTATTACATCGGTCGCACCGAGTTCGACTCCCCCGAAGTGGATCCGGAGGTATTAATCGGAAAGGAAAAAAGGCTTGTGCCCGGACAATTCTACCAGATAGAGATTACAGATGCACAGCCTTTTGATTTGTACGGGAAACTTTCAGGAAATTGAAAATAAGTACCTGACACAAATTAGTTTATAATTTGGTATTATGCAGAAGTCCCAAACCTTAGATTTGCCCCGTGCAAAAAAGAAATAATATAGCAGGATTAAAAACACCAAATTCAAAAAGAAAGGAAGCCACATATCAAGTACAGTTCCGGTATGTAGCGCGGGAAGAACGACCGCCCGGATGCCCGCAAAATTGCGGCTTATGCTTTCCGTTTTCAGGACAAGGCCCGTTTGTACAATCTGCCGCAGGAGAACATTATGAGTTTGCAACAGCTGACAGGTGAACGGGACATGTATGTGGCGGATAAAAGCAAGTATCAGGGGCAGATGACCGATCAGGAGCGTTTTATGCGCAAAAAGGATTACAGGCAGAAGAGCAGACGGCTGAAAAAACTGACAGGGGGCTGGAAGAGTCCCTCTCTCAAGTAGAGAAAGAGATTAAAGAACTGATCGAGAGCGATGAAACCCTGTATGAACAGCATAAGCGTCTTTGTACGGCAGAGGGGATCGGCGATAAAACGGCTGTAAAAATGATTGTTGTAACAAAAGGTTTTACAGACTTCACGGACGCATGCAAGTTCTGCTGCCATGCAGGGGCGGCTTTCTTCTCTTATTCGTCGGGCAGCAGCATCCGGTCGCGTAACAGGGTCTCGCACAGGGTGGACAAGAGCATCAAAGCCCTTCTGCACATGGCGGCTTTAGTTGCCGTCACCAGATGCAAGGGGGAACTTCACGACTATTATGAAAGGAAAGTCGCTGAGAGAAAGAATAAAATGTCTGTCCTGAATGCTGTCAGGGCTAAACTCATACACCGGATGTTTGCCGTAATCAGAAACAATCAGAATTATCAAAAAGATTATGTTAATGCGCTTGCGTGAATCATAAGAATAGGGGTTTTCGTGAAGCGGTTATTTTCGATAAAAAGAACCATCGCATCGGCAGACAATCCCCGTAACCATAACCCGCGCCTCCTCCGCCACGCTTTTCGGGGAATCGGAAAGCTGAATTATCCCCGAACAGTATTTTTAGGGGAAATACAGTACTGAATTTGGCGATTTCACGAATGAATTTGATAGTTTCACTGATGAACTTAATAAGTTCATGAATAAAATCGGCAATTTCACGGATGAATTCGATAGTTTCACTGATGAACTTAGTAAATTCATTGATGAGATCGGAAATTTCACAGATGAATTTTGAAATTTCATTGATGAAATCATCAATTTCACAGATGAAATCATCAATTTCGCTTGTAGAAACAGGTAAGTACCTGTTCAGCGAAAATGCAGGGCTTTACGCAAAGGAGAAAGATAGAATGAAAAAGAAGTGTATGATTTTGCTGGTCTTTCTGCTGTCGCCGGCGGCGGAAAGGGCGGCGGGGCAGGAAAAGGAGACGGTTTCGCTGGCGCAATGCAGGGAATGGGCGCGGGAGAATTATCCGCTTGTCAGGCGTTACGGTTTGATTGACAGGGCGGAGGAAAGCAGCTTTTCCGGTGCGGGCAAGGCGTTGCTGCCTCAGTTGGCGGTGAATGCGAAGGCTTCGTATCAGAGCGAGGTGACGCGGCTACCGTTTGATGCGGAGGCGATGTCCGCCCTGATTCCGGGCTTCAATGTGCCGGTTTTGGGAAAAGACCAGT
>LBCX01000445.1 GCA_001657575.1 Bacteroidales bacterium Barb4 | reverse complement strand
TACAGATACAAATGATGGTTTACAATGCAATATATATTAGGTAATTATATATCAGTTTACAGTATTTCGGGACGTGTGAAGCCCTTTGTTGTTTTTGTGTGCAAATTTTCTTTTTGTAATTAACTGATGTTACGCAGATGCCCCGAAGGGGCAAGAGATTTCAGCCCCACATGGAGCGGAGCGGAATGTGGGGTTACGGAAAGGCAACGGCAAGAAAGTTCTGAAAGAACGATATATTCTTTCATCCTTCATCCTTTCAGGATTTCATTGGGTCGCCCATCCCGTAACCCCACATTCCGCTCCGCTCCATGTGGGGCTGAAATCGGGCGTCCTTGCAGGACTCCCTTACTTCACCGCAAACTTCTTTACCACATACTTCTCTTTCCACTTCGCGGCATTCAGCACATACACTCCCACAGGCAACGCCGCCGCATATTCGGCATCATCGCTTCCCGCCGTGAATTGCAGCACCCTTTCCCCCTTCATCGTGCTGACTGAAACGGAATACCCTGCCAGATTGACAATATGCAGCATACCTTCTGCATAATACACCCCTGCCTCGCCGTTGGGTAGTACGGGCAACGCATGCGTTGCCCCCGCATTCCTTTCAAACACCGCCGTCAGCTCCGCATCATCCGTCACTACAAACGTATAGGGATTCCGGTCGGAAACACTCCTGCCCTCCGCATCCGTCCACTTCACAAAACGATACCCCGCTTCCGCTTCTACCCTCGCCTGCGCATGATAGTAATAGTCGCCGCCGCCCGCCTTTATCCGCCCGTTTGCGGCAGACAAATCCACCGTATAGCTGCTTACGGCAAAATCTGCCGGATGTACGGGCAACACAGGCGTCGCCCCTGCATTCGCATCATTATTAATCGATAATATTCAATTGGCAATCTGCTCAACTCCTTTTTTGCCTTTTTATCGATTATAAGGTTATACATGTTCTATCCCGCGTCTTTTGTTTTCTTCTTCCATAAACTCGTCAAATGGCGTTGCAGGCTCATTTCGATACCACCAGCAATACAAAAGGTCGTACCAGTCTTCCAGTCTTTGACGTAATTTATACCACGCGAGGCGCAAACCCCTGGCAATCCCAACCGTCTTTTCCTTTTCACATTCAATTCCTGCCGACAGTAAAACCTTAACTTCTTCTTCCATACTATTCTATTCTATTTGTAAACCTTGAATCCCACCCCTAACAGGGTTTGAAACCCTGTTAGGGGTTTACTGTACACATAATCAAAGCAAAAACGCTCTACCTTCACAGGCGGAGCGTTTCTTAGTAAAATAAACATTAATAACTTATACTGTAAGTCATGAGAAACAGGCCGCAAATATACAGTCAAAATCCAATGCTGCAAATAAACAGGCAAAAAAAATTCATCTCTTGTCTCTGCCTTCCGCTCCGCTGCCTGTTTACCCCTAAGGGTTTGAAACCCTGTCAGGGGTTTATTCTGTCAGGGGTTCATGGATTGGAGCGCGGGGTGATTTTTCCGGTAATCGGATAATCTGTCAAGCGTAGTTTTCATAACTTTTTTGATTTGGATGTGATACATGGTTTTTTATTCTTTAGAGAC
>LBCX01000127.1 GCA_001657575.1 Bacteroidales bacterium Barb4 | reverse complement strand
CAAACTACAAACGATGATAATAATATGCCGTATACATTATTCGGTCGTCCTTATTCTTATGATTCACGCAAGCGCATTGACATAATCTTTTTGATAATCCTGATTGTTTCTGATTACGGCAAACATCCGGTGCACAAGCTTCGCCCTGACGGCGTTTGGGACAGACATCTTATTTTTTCCTTCAGCTGCTTTCCTTTCATAACAGTCGTGAAGTTCCCCCCTGCATCTGGCGGCAACAACCGGAGCCGCCATGTGTAAAAGGGCTTTGATGCTCTTGTCCGCCCGCTGCGAGACCCTGTTTCGCGACAGGATGGTGCTGCCCGACAAATAAGAGAACGGTGCCGCTCCGACATGGCAGCAGAACTTGCGGGCATCCGTAAAGTCCGTGAAGCCTTTTGTTACGACAATCATCTTCACCGCTGTTTTATTGCCGATACCTTCTACCGTGCAAAGCTGTCTGTGTTGTAAGGTTTTTAATGCCTGTCTCACAGCGGCGGCTGTATCAGCCGTTTCCTATTCCCTGAGTGTCTTTTCTGCCTGAGTAAAACACAGATCCGGTTTTTCCCTGCTGATGCCGATACCTATAATATACTTTTTCATATCCTTGTGTTTGAAATCCAAAAAGAAAAGAAGGGAACTTGAAATAATCCCAAGAACCTTAATAACTTACGGTTGATTTCTTATACGGGTCTTTATTTCAAGGAAAAGCCGCATAATACCGCATAAGGACGCAAGTCTTCCTTATTCAGGACAATGGTTTATTATACGGCTTCCTTTCTTTTTGAATTTGGTGTTTTTTATCCTGCTATAGTAACGCTTTTTTGCACGGGGCAAATCTAAGGTTCAGGGCATTTCTGCAACATCAGTTAATCATTAATCGTTTTGTCTTTTCTTTCAGCCATTCCTTTTCCTCTTCGTTCAGGTGAGGGGACAGTTTACCATAGACCGTTTGATGGTAATTGTCCAGCCAAAGGCATTCGGCAGGGGAGAGCATGGAAGCGGCAATAAGGCGGGTGTCAATGGGGCAGAGGGTAAGGGTTTCAAAGGAGAGGAATGTGCCGCAGGGCGTTTCGCCGTCTTCGCGGACAAGCATCATGTTTTCGGTGCGTATGCCGTACTGACCGGTGCGGTAGATGCCCGGTTCGTTGCTCAGTATCATGCCGGGCTTCAGGGGGACGGGGTTATCTTCCATACGGATGCTTTGAGGACCTTCGTGGACGTTGAGGCAGTGACCGATGCCATGACCGGTGCCGTGGAGGTATTGAAGACCGGCATCCCACAAAGGTTTGCGAGCTAATACGTCCAACTGACTGCCGCGTGTACCGATGGGGAATTTACAATCGGCAAGGGCGATCATTCCTTGCAATACGCGGGTGAAATCCTGCTTCATCTGTTCGGTCGGCGTACCTAAGGCGATGGTGCGGGTGATGTCGGTGGTACCGTCTGTGAACTGTGCGCCGGAGTCTGTCAGCAGGAGGCTTTCGGAGAGAAGGACGGCGTCCGTTTCCTGTGCAGGGGAATAGTGGACTATCGCACCGTGATCGGCATAGCCGCAGATGGTTTCAAAGCTATCCATGAGATAGCCGGGCTGTTCGGAGCGCAGGGAGGTAAGCAGGGCGGAGGCAGTCAGTTCGGTTACCTTTTCCCCTGCCGCCAACAGCTTTTCCAGCCGGAGGTAAAACTTGGTCAGGGCAATACCGTCTTTCAGCAGAGCGTTGCGGAAGCCGTTTATTTCGGTTTCGTTCTTGATGCTTTTCAAGTGGCTGACGGGAGTTATACCCTCTATTATCGTACAGGATTTCGGGATAGCGTTGAAAAGGGTTACATTGGTTTTCTTCAGGTCGGCAAATACCTTGCAATCCTTCGGCAGGCGGGAAAGGTAGGCGTGTATTTTGGTATAATCGGCTAAGGCAACGCCTTCGCTTTTCAGGTCGGCGGCTACTTCCGCCGGTATCTTCTTCGGGTCAATGAAAAGGACGGTTTCTTTTTTTGAAACAAAGCCGTAGCTTATTGCCACGGGGTTATGAGCAATATCCGTTCCCCTGATGTTGAATGTCCATGCCGTTTCGTCCAGAGCCGCTAACAAGAGACAGTCCGCACCTGCCTCGGTCAATTGCCGGATAATCTCTTCTATCTTTTGGGAAACAGACTTCCCGCTTAATTCAACAGGCATTTGAAACAACGGGCAGGCAGGTACAGGCGGACGGCCTGCCCAAACGGTGTCGATGAGGTCGAAAGCGGTTTCCAAACGGATGCCGGCTGTTGCAAGTGTGCCATCCAACGTTCGGGCTTCGGCGGCACTGTAAGTCTGTCCGTCTAATCCGGCGGTTTGTCCGGCTGCTAATTCTTCGAGGATGTATGCGGTGATTGTCGGTGTATCGGGCAGGGAAACTTTGAAGAGTGTAATGCCCGAACCTTCCAACTGCCTTTCCGCTTGCAGGAAGTAGCGGGAATCTGTCCAAAGGGCGGCTTTATCTTTCGTAACGACAAGCGTTCCGGCAGAGCCGTCGAAGCCTGAAATCCATTCGCGCGACTTCCAACGGTCGGCAGGATATTCACTTAAATGAGGATCGTGGGACGGGATGATATAGGCATCAAGCCGCTTTGCCTTCATTGCATCTCGAAGGGCGGCGAGGCGGGCGGGGATTGTTGTTTGCATGGAGATGTCCGTTAATCATTCATCATTAAATGTTAATCACTGATGTTACGCTGTCCTCTTTTACCTGTTTTTTATGTTTTAGAGACGAAGCATTGACGCTTATTGACGAAGCCATGAGGCTTAGTGACGCGGTCTTGATCCTTATTGACGAAGCCTTGTTCCTCTCTGACGAAGCCGTATTCCTCTTTGCACAGGTCAAAAACCCCTTTTAAGTGCCCCCGATCCACCCCTGTAAACACTGTTTTTAGTGACATCGCACTTACTCCTCTTTGACGGATACATCCGTCTCACTGACGGAACCTTTCGTCTCACTGACGAAGCCTTATTCCTCTTAGAGTATGCCCGTCGTCACAGGAGTTGATGCTTACGTCAGCAAACCTTGACACTATGTCAGGGAAACAGGTACGACTGCCGTTTCGCCTCAATCTTCCGTCATCTCTCAGCACTTCTGCATAACATCAGTTAATCATGGAAAGCCGCAAATGTAATGCAAAAACTTCTACTTTTGCGGGCGGTAATAATCAATCCCCTGCCTCTCGCGGGGCGGGACTAAAAAACATTTAGGAATATGAAACATTTTGTATGGGTATTCATTTCATTATTTATGATGACAACAATGCAGGCACAGGAATTGAAAGTGATTAAACTGAACACTCCCGACAAGACAAGGGGAGATGCCTTTATGAAGGTGTTGGCGAATCGCAAGTCCGACCGCACCTTCTCCGAAAAGCCGCTTTCTCAGCAAGACCTCTCCGATTTGCTGTGGGCGGCTAACGGAGTAAACCGTCCGAACGGGATGCGCACTGCGCCTTCGGCTATCAACGCCCAAGAAGTGGATGTGTATGTGATTTTGAAAGAGGGTGCCTACCTTTATGATGCAACGACCCATGTGCTGAACCCCGTTGCGACAGGCGACTATCGGATTGCCGTTGCCGGCGGGCAGGACTTTGTAACGGTTGCGCCGGTCAGCCTCGTGCTGGTAGCTGACTTGGCACGTTTCGGCGGTAAAATCGGTGAACAGTCTCAGTTGATGGGTGCCGTGGATGTCGGCATTGTTTGCCAGAATATTAACATAGCCTGTGCCGGACTTGAGTTAGTCACTGTTCCGCGTGCTACGATGGATCAGGCCGTACTAAAAAGCGTGTTGAAGCTGAAAGACACGCAGTTGCTGCTGATGAATAATCCGGTTGGCTATAGTAAATAGTTGAACTTTGGCTGTTTTTCTCTCCTCTGTTTATGCGCAATTGATACTAAGCCCCTTCATCTGTTGGAGGGGCTTTCAAGCGTTGCCCGCAGGCAAATGGCGAACGGTTTACTTGTTGCTCTTTGCCGCCGAGTTGATCCTCTATCTGATCGGTTTCTTCTTCCATTCCCTGTTGCCGGACAGAGTGATGACCTGCATCATGATTGTTTGCAATACATGGTATGTGGCATCCGCCTATATTCTTTTAGCTATCGTAATATTGGAGGCATTGTGGCAAAGCAACCGCTTCTTCCCATGGTTTCCACGCCTGATAAAGGAGCATTGGAAGCAAACGAAGCTGATACTGTTTGCTTGTGTCACGGCGGGGGTATCCGCACTGATGGTTCATGCCTATGGCGTGGCGGCAAATCCTTGTATCACACACGTACATCTGACCATTTCCAAACCGATGGAGGGGCGGGACAGCCTGACCATCGTCATGATGAGCGACTTGCACATCGGGGAAATCATCGGGAAGAAGACGGTGCAGAAATACGTTACCCTTGCCAATGCTCAACACCCCGATATGACGGTACTTGTCGGCGACATTACGGACTACGAATCCCGCTTCGCCGAGGCGGCGCATGCGGAAGAAGACTTGCAACAACTGCAATCCCCTCTGGGCACATACATCGTTTATGGCAACCATGAATACCGTGCCAACCGCATCGCCAAGCAACGCTGGCTGCGCAAGACGGGCGGCACGGTGCTGGTCGATTCCGTCGTCATGCCCGATTCCCTGTTCTACCTCATCGGTCGCGACGATTATATCAACAGGAAGCGGCGACCGCTGCACGCCCTTATGCAGGGACTGGATACGTCCAAGCCCGTCATCGTCTTAGACCATCAGCCTTGGAACTTCGCAGAGTCAGCCATGAACGGCGCAGACTTAGTCCTGCAAGGACATACGCACAACGGGCAGCTCTGGCCTTATCCCCTCCTACTGAAACTTATCTACGAATGTCCCTACGGCTACTACTGCAAAGGGCAGACCCAATACTATGTTTCCTCCGGCATCGGCTTTGCCGGACAACCTTACAGAGTAGGCACGGTGTCAGAATTGGTCGTGTTGCATATCAAATTTACCAAGGCTCAAATCTAAAACGTATTATTCCTTTAGCTTTATAGGTGTTACAAATGACACCATCAAGGGTATCCTCGTATGTTTGCCCCTCTGTTAAAATTAAGGAAGTATCCCATAAATTTGCAGTAGGATTAGGAGAAAAGAAAGCACGGAAATAGCAAAGGGGTCTAAATCCGGCGACAGTTTTTTTGAACCGACATAAGTGTGCATTTCATCCACTTCTGCCCTCTCTGTTCCGATACTTTCCAAATGAAGTGTCCCTGCCTCTTTTCCATATTTTCGGATTCAATTTAAGACGGATGCGTTGCTTACCCTTAACAGTTTTCCAATTGAACGAAAGCCCAAGCCTTCAAGATACAAACGAAGAGCCTGCTTTTTCATTGATTCGGGTTTAGCCGTTGACTTTATTGCAACCGCAGTCTTTGCACTTATGACGTTGCCTGCCTTTGGAGAAACCCGCTTTTATCTTTTTTTCCACTGTGGCATTTGGGACAATTCATTCTATTTTTTCCTGCAAATGCAAAAAAATGTACTTAATTAGCAATGCCTGATTGAGCATCTTAAAGAAACTGACGGTATTACTCTTACCGGAACCGTTGGCACCTATATAATATATTTATATCACCCAATTCAATAGAAAGGGGACATTCCGCGGAAATGGATTTATAGCCACTGATGGTAATCTTCTTTAATCGAAATCTGTTATCCATTATTCTTTCATTTTTCCCATCGGAACAAGTTTATTCAAATATTCTTCTTCCATATAAGCTATAAACGCCCTGTTCACCATGCGCGTCCCGCCGGGCGTGGGATAATCACCGGAAAAGTACCAGTCGCCGGGGTGGTTGGGGCAGGAGGTGTGCAAGCCTTCCAGCGTCTGATAGACGATTTCTACTTTGGCTTCGATATGGTCGGCGGTAAGCATTTCTGCCATTTTGGCGGAGATGTCCTTGTCGGTGAAGGAGGCGTATATTTCTTTGACGTGATTAACAAGGGGAGCGTCCGAGGGGTGCAAGTCTTGGTGTTTGGCTTTGTCGTAAGCCTCTTTCAGGATGTGCGCAAGGGAGCGTTCTGTCAGAAGGGCGACGGCGGCGCGGAAGGCGATAAACTCGCTCATGCGCGACATGTCTATGCCGTAGTAATCGGGGTAGCGGATTTGGGGGGAGGAGGATACGATGACTATTTTCTTCGGGTGCAGGCGGTCGAGCATATTGATGATGCTTTGGCGGAGGGTCGTCCCGCGCACGATGCTGTCGTCGATGACTACCAAATTGTCCTTGTAGGGGCAGATACTGCCGTAGGTGATGTCATAGACGTGGGCGACAAGGTCGTTGCGGCTGTGACCTTCGGCGATGAAAGTGCGCAGTTTGATGTCTTTGACGGCGACTTTCTCCGTGCGGACGGACATGGAGAGGATTTGCTCCAGTTCCTTTTCCTGCAACAGGTGACTGCGGTCGGCTATCCACTCCTTTTTTAGTTTGTTGAGGTAGTTGTTCAGTCCTTCCTGCATACCGAAATAGGCTACTTCGGCGGTGTTGGGGATGAAGGAGAAGACGGTGTGGTTCAGGTCATAATCAACGGCTTTCAAGATGGTGCCCACCAGATTTTCGCCCAGCCGCTTTCTTTCCTTATATATGTCCATGTCGCTGCCCCGCGAGAAGTAGATGCGCTCGAAGGAGCAGGCACTGTTCTTTTCCGGTTCCGCGATTTGCGACAGGCGGAGGCTGCCTGCTTTATTGATGAGGAGGGCTTCGCCCCGTTTCAGTTCAGCCACTTCGTGCGACTGGACGTTCATGACGGTTTGGATAACGGGACGCTCGGAGGCTACAACGACAATTTCGTCGTCGGCGTAATAGAAGGCGGGACGGATGCCCCAGGGGTCGCGGACGGCGAAGGACTCGCCGCTTCCCGTCATGCCGGCTATCACAAAGCCGCCGTCCCACGTTGGCACGCAGCGTTTCAATACGTTTGATAGGTCAATCTGCTTTTCGATGGCGTGCGTGATGTCCATTCCTGTCAGGCCTTCGGATTGGCATTTGGTGAAGAGGCGTTCCACTTCCCTGTCCAAGCGGTGTCCTATCTGTTCCAGCATGATATAGGTGTCGGAATATTGGCGGGGGTGCTGTCCGGTTGCCGTAATGAGCCGGAACACTTCGTCCACGTTTGTGAGGTTGAAGTTGCCGCAGAGGAGCAGGTTTCTGGCTCGCCAGTTGTTGCGCCGTAAAAAGGGGTGGATGTAGGAGATGCCGGATTTTCCGGTGGTGCTGTAGCGGAGGTGCCCCATGTAAAGTTCGCCGGCAAAGGGCAGGTTGGTTTTGGCAAAGAGGGGATCGTGTAATTGTTCGGGGGTAAGTCCTTTGTAGCGGCTGTGAACGGCGGAGAATATTTCGGCGATGGCTCCCGTGCCTACGGCGCGTTCTCTGAACATGTATTCTTCGCCGGCATCGGCTTCCAGCTTCACGCAGGCTAATCCTGCCCCTTCCTGTCCGCGATTGTGCTGCTTTTCCATCAGCAGGTAGAGCTTGTTGATGCCGTACATCCAGCTGCCATACTTCTGATGATAATACTCCAAAGGCTTCAGCAACCGAACCATAGCCACGCCGCACTCGTGCTTTAATACTTCCATCTCGAACCGTTTTGATTTTCCGACGGCGAAGATAGCTGTTTTCCGGCAAGGCAAACGCAATTAACGGTGAATGATTGACTGTCAGGTTTCACAAGGTTGTAGATGGATGTTACATTTTAAATTAGAGTTTGTATAAATTAGTCAAATAAATCGTTCTTTCACATACCTTTGTGATATGTTAAAATGAAAAGCAATCATGAAATACGACAGGATTCGAAAAAATCCCAAGCAGTTGTTGTCATTGACGGTTTCAGCCTTTCAGAATTTGAGTCATTTCTACCAACCTTTAATACCATAAGGAAAGCCTCAAAGAGGAAAAACCCCACAGCTGCATATCTTATGGCAGGAAAAGCAGTTTACTGCCCTCTATAACAGAGAAATTACTGTTTATCTTATCATGTCTTAAAAACGCCCTTACAGGATTATCATGTAACCATGCTAGTATAACACAACCGCAATGCAATGATCGGGTCCACCTTTTACCTGAAGTTTTCAATGTCTTGTACAGGATATCAGGCAAAAGGTGCCCCTATTCATTAGACATTATATAGAATAAAGTTATACAGTACACATTTTCAATGACATTCTAAAATTATGCAGACCGCAGGCAACAAGCATGACCAAATCGTCAAAGCCGAACTTGCGGCATCTGAAACGCTCTTTGACAATACGACATTTTTTGACTCATCCGATGGCATGTTCAACAGGAATACGAAAACCTGATATTTTCCTGTTTTCTTTTTTTTGTGCATCAGACAACTGTTTGCCTTTCGACTTCCCTGCAGGCATCCTTACAGTTACAT
>LBCX01000444.1 GCA_001657575.1 Bacteroidales bacterium Barb4 | reverse complement strand
AGGGGCAAAAGATTTCAGCCCCACATGCAGCGAATGCGGAATGTGGGGTTACAGGAACGATGCCGTCAGGGGTATCCTGAAAGGATGACAGAATAGTATGTATTTATATCGTTCTTTCAGAACTTTATTGATATACATTTGTCTTAACCCCACATTCCGCTTCGCTGCATGTGGGGCTGAAATCTTTTGCCCCTTCGGGGCATCTGCATAACTTTTTCAACTGTAAAGTTGGATATAGTCACCTATTTTTATTCTTTAGAGACGAAGTCTTATTCCTTATCGACGAAACTCTATTCCTTAGAGACTAAGTCTTACTTCTCTTCGACTAAGGCTTACTTCTCTTCAGACAAGCCCATCGTCCCTCTGCCGGACAGCCGAATAAAAAACACACATCATTCAGGCAGCAAAAACACGGCGCATATTGAAATAGAAATGCTTTATTCATCAGTCGAATAATTCATTGTCAACTCTTAATTACTTATGCTACATTTGCGACCGTTTCATTATGTATAACTTCAAATTCAATATTGTCATGTTCAAGACTATTTTAAGTATTTCCGGAAAGGCGGGACTGTACAAGCTAATTTCCAAAAATACGGAACTGTTCATTGTCGAATCCCTGACCGACAAAAAGAGAATACCCATCTATATCTCTTCCAAATCCATTTACCTCAAAGACATTGCCATCTATACCACGGGCGAGGAGGAAGAAGTTCCTCTCCATAAAGTCTTTGCCGCCATCAAGAAAAAGGAAAACGCCGCCCGCGCCTCCCTCGACCCCTCCGCTGCTACAGCCGACGAACTCCGTGCCTACCTCGCCGAAGTCCTCCCTGCTTTCGACCGCAACCGCGTGTATCCCAACGACATTAAGAAACTGCTTACTTGGTACAACCTTCTGACAGATGCCGGCATCAACGACTTCACCCTATAGCGGACAATACTGTCATATAAAGAAAAATCCGTCTGTTATATATGTATATAACAGGCGGATTAACTTTTGTATCTGTTGTCTCACCAAGATTCGAACTTGGACAGGCAGAACCAAAATCTGCAGTGCTACCATTACACCATGAGACAGTCCCAAACAACTTGATGCTTCTGTAGAAAAGCGTCGCAAAGATAGCATTAAACTATACATGGCAAATATTTTTCACCCTTTTTCCATTAAAAGAAATGGTGACTATATTTGACTTTACAGTTGAAAAAATAGCTATGCAGATGCCCCGAAGGGTAGGGTGTCCAAAATCAGTAATCCGCCTGTCAATAAAATCATTATCTTTGTGTCATTATTCATTTAAGGCACAAAGAATTATGAAGAGTAAGGAAGAACAGTTAACAGAGAAACTGAAGGTTGTAAAATTGAAACTTCAGAGTGAAAGGGCCAAGAGTAAATCATTGGAAAACAGGCCGGTCACAAGCGGGAAACAGGCGAAAGCATTGAAAGCGGCATGCCTGGAGTTAAAAAAACTGATCTTCTGAACGGAACGACAGCCCAAAAAGCGGTAAGGCGGCATCAATATCCGGTTTTTATCGTTTCCCCGAGCATTGAACTTTACATTCGTGCCCGTTGCGGTTTTCGCGGCGCAGT
>LBCX01000443.1 GCA_001657575.1 Bacteroidales bacterium Barb4 | reverse complement strand
TCTGCATAATTTTAGAATGTCATTGAAAATGTGAACTGTATAACCTTATTCTATCATAATGTCTAATTACTCTAATTTTAATGCGTTGACCATGCGAAAAAGGGCGTAAAGTGCATGAACTATTAAAAAGTTTTTATCTTTGCGCTGTCTTTCACTCCGCAAATATGTTACCGGACTGATAAGTCCTGTCAGTTCGACAATCCGGTTTACACATTCCCCTTGTGCATCTTTTTGAACAAATCATAAATTTATACTAACCTGATTACGTCCATACACGGTTGTCAAACCGTGCGTGCGTTTCATCTTTATTTATTTTGCACTATGCAGAAATACAACATTTTAGACTTATCTGAAAAACTCCTTCCCGAACTTCAGGATATCGCGAAAGAGTTGGGTATTAAGAAAATTGACAATCTCAAAAGAGAAGAGCTTGTCTATCAAATCCTTGACGAACAAGCCATTGCCTTAGCCGGAATACAGGTTGAAAAAGACAAGGAAAAGGAAAAAGTAAGGGATGGTCAACCGTCCGAAGTACGGAAGAAAAGAGGTCGTCCGCGCAAGAATCCCGTTGCCGTAACGGATGCTGCTGACAGCCCGGCAGAAGAACCTGCTGCCCGTCCCACCGTTGAAAACAATCCGCCGGCAGAAAAGGGCAGGGAAGCCGATAACCGGCAGCTTGTCCAAAAGAAACATCTCCGCATCGAAGCCATAACAGAACGGGCAACGGAGGAGCAGGAATCGAAAACCCAACCGACCGGCAAGGAAGCCGCCCCTGAGGAAGAACCCAAGCGCATCGTATTCCGCCATCCGGATTCCAAATCCGTGCTCGATCAGGTGTTTCCTTTCACCTCCCCCAAACAAGAACTTCTGCCTGCCGTGCAGACCATCGTACAGCCTGCCGCCAACAAGCAGATTGCCAATAAACAGCCCGTCCACCAGAACAATAACAATCAGAATCAAAACAATAACAACCAGAAAAAGAACGCAAACAATCAGAACAATAACAACCAGCCGCAACAGCCGCAGGAAAAGCAATATGACTTTGATGGTATCCTGACGGGCGTCGGCGTGTTGGAAATGATGCCCGACGGCTACGGTTTCCTGCGTTCGTCCGACTATAACTACCTGTCTTCTCCCGATGATATTTATGTGTCCCAATCGCAGGTAAAGCTGTGCGGCTTGCGGACGGGCGACCTCGTGGAGGGACCCATCCGTCCCCCGAAAGAAGGCGAGAAGTATTTCCCGCTGGTGAAGGTGGACAGGATTAACGGGCGCACGCCGGAAGAGGTGCGCGACCGTGTGCCTTTCGACCATCTCACGCCACTCTTCCCGAATGAAAAGTTCATGCTGACCGCACGCCGCTCTCCCAAGGTGTTTGACCCACTGGCAGTGCGGGTGATGGATCTTTTCTCACCCATCGGGAAGGGGCAGCGCGGACTGATTGTTGCCCAGCCGAAGACTGGCAAGACGATATTGCTCAAAGACATTGCCAACGCCATCGCACATAACCATCCGGAGGTGTATATGATTGTCCTCCTGATAGATGAGCGTCCGGAGGAGGTGACCGACATGGCTCGTAGTGTGGATGCC
>LBCX01000442.1 GCA_001657575.1 Bacteroidales bacterium Barb4 | reverse complement strand
GTGTGTGTGTGTGTGTGTGTGTGTGTGTGTGTGTGTGTGTGTGTGTGTGTGTGTGTGTGTGTGTGTGTGTGTGTGTGTGTGTGTGTGTGTTAGCAGAATATTCTATTCCGCCAAACATTGTTGCCATTATTACACTCAAGCCGCACATTATGTCGTTAAACCGTGATGTTTTGTTTTGAGATGCAAATTTAGGTTTAAACAGGCGAGACTTCCAAGAATAAGCTGATAAATTTTGCAGGAGTTTGTACTTGCGTAGGCTAACCTTAAAATTATACTTTTGCCCGCCATGAAAACAGGTTCGATAGATTTTGGGGAACGCCCCGTGCTGCTCGCACCGATGGAGGACGTGACGGATACGTCTTTCCGGCTGATGTGCAAACGTTTCGGAGCGGACGCGGTCTATACTGAATTTGTGTCGAGCGATGCGCTCGTCCGCCATGTGAACAAGACGGCGCAGAAGCTGACCGTTTCCGAAGAAGAACGTCCGGTAGCCATACAGATTTATGGAAAGGATGCGGAGGCAATGGCGGAGGCGGCGCGTATCTGTGAGGCGGCACGTCCCGACCTGCTGGATATAAACTTTGGCTGTCCCGTCAAAAAGGTGGCAGGGAAAGGGGCAGGAGCGGGAATGTTGCGCAACATTCCTCTTATGCTTCAAATAACAAGGGAAGTGGTGAAAGCCGTGCGCATTCCGGTAACAGTCAAAACCCGTTTGGGCTGGGATGCCGACAGCTGTATCATTGTTGATTTAGCCGAGCAGTTGCAGGATTGCGGCATTGCCGCGCTCACCGTCCACGGGCGCACCCGCGCACAAATGTATTCCGGCGAAGCGGACTGGACACTGATTGGCGAAGTGAAAAACAATCCGCGCATGCACATTCCCGTTATCGGAAACGGCGATGTTACGACGGCAGAGGGTTGCAAGGAATGTTTCGACCGTTACGGCGTTGATGGCGTGATGATCGGGCGGGGGAGTCTCGGTCGCCCTTGGATATTCCGTGAGATAAAGCATTTTCTTGCGGTCGGCGAACTGCTACCCCCCGAACCATTCGCATGGTATCTGGACGTATTGAAAGAGCAAGTCATCCAAAGCGTGGCACGTCTGGACGAACGGCGGGGAATCCTGCACATCCGCCGTCATCTTGCCGCCACACCCCTGTTCAAAGGCATTCCCGACTTCAAACCCACCCGCGTAGCCATGCTTCGCGCAGAAACGGTTGAACAATTATTTGAGATATTTGATAATATTCGTTTTGAAGATAAGAGGCAGGAGGTGGAAGTTATGTTACGCGGATGACCCTGAAAGGGCAAAAGATTTCAGCCACACATGGAGCGCAGCGGAATGTGGGGTTTACGGAAAGGGCGACCCAATGAAATCCTCGTGTGTTTATCCCCTTGTTAAAATTAAGAAAGTAACCCATCTTTCCCCGTGCCTGTTTCTCTTTCGAGTCCGGATTAGTATTTAAGGAACAGTTATAAAGGTCTGTATCCTGCATGTATTTACGGGAACAGACGGTAAGGGGAAGTTTCTTTGGCATTGTTAGGTAAACATAGATTTATATATTTGCCCAAAAAACGATATGAATTGTCCCAAATG
>LBCX01000126.1 GCA_001657575.1 Bacteroidales bacterium Barb4 | reverse complement strand
AACAGGAAAAGAGATATTCCCTGCCTTTCGCGGGAGTCAGCCGGAGCGGCTCTTTCGTTCCCGTTATTCGCATACATCGGGTGCCCGTATGGGAAAGGGCATCGGTAACATCTGTCGGTTTCCACTGTTCCGGCAGGTTCTCATACGCTTCAAAACCGCAGTAAAAGGCTTCCTGCGCACGAATATCCGCATCGTGAAATTCGGCAATCACCGCGCTCTCATCCTTTTTATAAAGGAAAGATGCCACCTTGTCGGAAAGCATATCGCGAATCAGCAGCGGGTTTCCTTTTTTCGACAGGCTTTCAATGCGCGAGGTTTTCAGCCATTTGTCCTCCGTATCGTTTGAACCGTTGCCCAGCCAAGTGTGTGTTTCATGGCCGTCGGGAAGGGATACGTCGTCGGCAGTGCACTTTTCAAACAGCTTGATTGTTGCCGCCTCGCAGGAAACGGTTATTTCATCTCCGCCGTTTACCGTGACAGCCTTTTTTGTCTGAACTGTTGTATCCAGACTGTTCAGGCGACGCAGAGCATCGTCTGTTTCATGCCCAAAGGTTGTATATGTGCGGTAGGTCTCCGCTTCTCCATTGCCGTTGAAATTGCCGGTTTGTTCCGCCTTGCAGGGATTGCCGGAGAAGGGGTCGTATTCTGTGGTGCTTTCCGTTTGCAGACCGTCTTTGGTATCAGTCATGCGTGTCATTTGCAAGATTGTCCCGTAAATGGGAGCGGCTTCCCCGCCGGGAACTTCCGGAACGGCGGTGAGGGTTTCAAAAGCCAACAGACCGGACTGCACCAGCTTGTTGCCTGCATCGTAAACCTGCTTGGATCGCAAGGTGCCGTCCAGACAGGTGCGTGTCGTCAGGTTCTGTGTAAGCCCTTCGTGGCTGTTGAAGAAGCAGTAAACGGTATAACCGTTTTCCCTGTCGCTGCCTTTGGATACGGTCGTTTGATAGTACTTTGCCGTTGTGCCGAAGGCATCGCATACGGCATTGTTTATGTCAAACTCATATCGGGTTGAAAGAACCTGAAAACCGTCATTGATACGGACGGCAATCACCGGATAATGCACCACGGGACTTTGCAGCGATTGCCCGATAAAGCGGCGCAGGGTGACGGACTGCGCCTTGTCAAAATCGCCGTTCAGGGGCAGATAGGTGAGGAAGGTATCGCCCGCACCGGGCATTCTCCCGTTGATGCCGGAAACAAATTTGCCGGAGCTGTCGGTGAAGCTGAAAAAACGTTCGTTGATAAGGACGGAGGAGGCTACGGTGCCGTTTTCCAGATACAGGGCGCGTGTGCCGGTGATTGTTTTCCTGTCCGTTCCCTTTTCCAGATACACCATGAAGTCCTGCGCCCGGTTAATCAGCGTGCTGGTATCGCTGCCTGCCGAAATGTTGTAAAACGGAACTTTCAGGGAAGGCTTCCAGTCGGAGGTTTGCTCTTTTTGGTAAAAGTCCGTATTCCATGTAATGACATCCCTGCCGAAAGATGAGAAATAGCCGGTAAGTCGGTCGCCGACAGGTGCGGAGTCAAGCAGCGTGACAGCCTGTGAACCCCATTTTTCCGATTCTGTATTGGGGTCAAACGTTTGCACCTGACCGATGATCCGGCTGGGGGTGTTTTCTGTTTTTATGACCAGATCATTCCCGACGGTAAACCAATAGAAGTTTTGCCCGTCCGGATCTGTTCTCAGGGCAAGGTTATTATTATCCATCCATTCTTTCCCGTTGAAACGCATCAGGTTGGAGCCGGAAGCCAGTAAGCCGCCGGAAGTGCATCGGGCGGCGAAAGGAACGGTTACCGCTCCCGTGTCACCGACTCTGCGGACGAAGAAGGATTTGGTGAAAGGGGATGTCAGTTTATAATCATCCGCACCCCATCGGATAACGGACACATTATACCTTACTGAGGCTGCATCGCAACTCGTTACGTAGGTTGCCGTTATGTTCCAAGGGGTGACCGACCAGTTCCAGTTACTGCTCAAGTCTGCCCGTCCGGTTGTTATGTCAGAGGGAAACACGGATATGTTTTTCAGCTCGTTTGTTTCCAGCGTCTCGCCCTTTTGCCAGACTCCCGCCTCGTCGAGGTAATAGAGAAACAGGGCGTTTCTTTTCGTTCCGGGCGAATGTATTTTATCATAGATAAAGCCTGTCAGGACATTGTTTACTCCCGTCATAAAGAGGTATGAATCCGAACTGTTTCCGGCAGGTACCCATGTTTTCAAATCCGGAAAATCCGGCAGGGCGGATTTCTCCCACGTGCCTTCCAACGCATTCCATGTATAGGCATCCGTGTTTTTATTTATCTGGTCGGCAATGACAAAGAAGTTTTCGCCCGAAGCAATAAGCGCATCGGACGAAGCGGTGTGAACAGGTTGTGCTTGATTGTATTCCAGCCAGGCTCCCAGTATGCGGGGGTCTTTGTGGAAAACGATTGTCTGATAACTTTGTCCGCCGGTTTGTTTATAATGCAATGCGAAATAATCATTTTCCGTAAGGCAGTCGTAGGTATCAAGGTCAATGTCCGCATTCATAATAGTAGGTTTCGAGGGTGTCCATTTCTGCCAGTGTCCGACCCATGTATAAACGGAGACAGTCAGGGCACCGTTGTTATACCATGTGACAACCGAATAATCGTATCCGAACCATACCCTGGGAGTGCTTCCCAATGCGGGAGTTGCTATTTTGAGGTCACGCGAACAATGGGCAAGTTCACTCCTGCCGTACTCATAGCTTACCGTGCTTCCTTCGGGATACGTAATGCGGCATAACGCACCTGCACAAAGGGCATTCGATGGATGATAGGCAAGTTTGACAGAGGGGAAGGAGCTGCCCGTGCTTAATACCTTCTTTATAGTTGTCAGGGTGCGTTTGTAGGTATCGCCGTTTAAGCGGGCTTGCGAAGGATTGTCATAATAGGATATGTAGCGGTTCAGTTCATAGCCGAAGGACAGGGTATAGGTAAGGTTTCCGTCTGCTTTCGCACCGTTATATACCTCTATACTGTCCAGATACCTGGTTTCATAGCAGGATTGGAAGGCATCGGGGGTATTGTCGGGTGTCTGTTTGTAAGGGTCGGCGTATTCCCGCACCGAGTCGGAAGACTTGTTGTCGTATGTTTTTTCGTTGTAATGAAACAGGGCTTCCTTGCCGTAAACATCCGTTATTTTTGACAGATAGACGGCTTTGGTGTACGGCAAGCCGTCTTCGCTGCCGACTTTTTGAGTCACCTGCTCGTAACTGAAAGTCACCTTGTCATCCCAGAGAGAGCGGGTAGCGGTGAAATACCATGCTTTGGCATATTGGCTTTGGAGCCGTTCGCCGCTGGCAGAGCGGGTTACCCTGCTTGCACCGTGCCAGTTGCCGATACTCACGCCCCACAGGACGGAATTATACAGGGACGTTTTCAATCCGTCCTCGTTTTGGCTTACATTTCCTCCGAAGATCTGTGAATGTCCGTCTTTCGTGGTGATTTCCCATTTCTCAAACTCCTTGTAATAGCGTATGCGGGAATAGTCGAAACCTTGCAACTCGTAGGATTTTCCGCCGTCATAAACCTGTATGCTGTCGCTGCCGGCTTCAAGGGAGAGGGTAAACTCGTTTTCGCGGTCGGTAATTGTCCATGCCTGTCCGGACGTCACTGTTTTTATGGCAGAGGACGGGGATATTCGCAGGCTTTGGCTTTGAAGGGCATCACGCAAAATATCAATAAAGTTTTCGCTGTCTAATACCGCCATAAAGCTTGTGTCAATCACCGCCCGCAGCCAGCGGCGGTTGTTCCGGTATAAGCGGCTTTTGGTTTCGTCGTTGACAAAATAGTACTTGTTGTCTTCGCTGCCCGTGCCGGAGGCATTTGCCTCTATCCGGTCTATGGGCATTGACCAGCCGAGACCGAGGATGGAAGTCGGGACTTCGAGATTTCTTTTTTTTACGGCTTCAAACACATTGCTCCGGTAGGAAGCGTTTACCTGCACGTCCAGACCGTTCTGCCCTTTGCGCGAAAACAGGGGAATGTTAAAACTGGCATCGCCGCGAAAAAGGTTGACGGAATTGTCCGTGCCTGCCCCGTCCGAAGCAAACTGAAACGGATCAATTTGAGGGACTTGAAGAACATTGGGATTTTCCATTTGAATATGTACAGTATTTTAGAGTGTCGAACATGATTATTTTGCTGCTTTCATAAAACATCCGTATTTATCCTGCCTGCGGGCAACCACCGGAGACAGGAGGATAAATACGGATGTTTTTAAGATTAAGAGGCTTTAAATTGTGTTTATCGTTATCCAGGAAGCCATACCAGAACCTGTATTATTGTCTCCGTCGGTACCGGGTATCCCGTCGGTACCGCGTTGCCCGTCGTTTCCATGCTTTCCTTGGGGGCAGCTGCCATTTTTGCCACCATGTCCGCCACGTCCGGCTTGTCCGCCGCTTCCTTTGGCTCCCCCATTTCCCTTGTGTCCACCGGCTGAAGGATCCGACTGCCACTTAATGTATTGCTCATTTCCTTCCTTCACCTTGATAAGGATATTCGAACCGTTTGCGGCTTTACCGCCATTACCGCCTTTACCACCGTTGCCGCCATTGCCGCCATTACCGCCGTCAGCACCATCGGCGGGAACACAATCAGGTTCCGTACCGCTTCCGCCATTACCGCCATTGCCGCCATCTCCGCCATTACCGCCATTACCGCCGTCTCCGCCATCACCCGGACGTGCATAAAAGACTATGAATCCCATCCCTTCTTTGTCAAACTTTATTTCATCAATCTGTATGGTAGCATCTAAGGATGAAATGCCGTTTTTCCCGTCTTTAGCGTTTTCCCCGTCTTTACCGTTCTGGCCGGTAAGACCAGGTGTAGGTTTCCATTGGGAAGCCCCGGAAGCTCCGGGAACTCCCGCAGCTCCCGGCTTTCCGTCAAGTGCTTCCCGTGCTGCAATCTGTTCGTTACCGTCTGTGCCGAATATACCGAAATGATAATTCGACTGACTTGATGGTTTGTCTGAATCAAATATTACCAATTTCTTTATATAGAGGTATAAAACCTTGCTTTTTATGTAAAGATGACCTTCCGGATAAATATGAACTTCTTCTATCGTTCTGTTGACAACTTGCGCGCCATTGTCAAGCGACATGGGACTACGCACCTCTAAAAGAGGCTCGTTTCCGCTCACTCCTGATTTTTTTTCTGAATCACTCATAACTAATTTGTTTTTAATTTCCCTACTCTGTTTTCGGCTTTTCGGATCCGCCGTTTTTTAATTGTTATTATTTAATTATTGTATCACATGATTGATATAGACTTTTGCCGCAGGCATGATTTTGCCTTCCCGTCCGTCTTTGCCGTGCTTCCCGTTCTCACAGCCGAATCCCGGATTGCCGCCCTTGCCGCCCTTGCCGGGAATACCCGGCTTTGAATAGGCTGAAATCAGCTTTGTGCAAGAATCGGGGACGGTTATATATACGTTGGATGATATTCCGCCATGACCGCCGCGACCGCCGCGACCGCCATTTCCGCCGTACCCGCCTCTTCCGTCTTTACCGGGGCCTATAATGTTTCCGAAAGGGCTGCCCGGACAACCGGTGTTATAGGATATTTCACGGATTCCGCGACCTCCGTTGCCGCCGTTCCCGCCATTGCCTCCATTCCCTCCGCGACCTCCGTTTCCTGCCATTATGCCTGCAACAACCGGAACGGCGGATTTTATATTCCGTATGTTAATCTCCGCAAAACGGCAGGCTCCCCCGGTTAAACCGTCTTCACCATTCGCGCCGTCTTCACCGTTCGCACCGTCAGAGCCGTTTATGCTTTCAGCACCAAAGGGAACAGGCGTTTTTTCCCCGCGAATGTTTGTCCTGAACAACGGAGACAGTCCGTCTTTTCCGTTTTCCCCGTTTCCGCCGTTTCCGCCGTTTTCCCCGTCAAAGCAGCCGTAGCGGTATCCGAAACCGTGCGGAGTAGCTAAAACACCGATGTCATAGCTTTTCACAGATTCATCTTCTTTGATTAGCTCTTGGCATGTAAAAAGGAACACATTTCCTCTTACAATAATGCGGGCGTCCTTTTCCAGTGTCAGGCGGCCTGCGTTTATGATGTTATACATCTCTTCCCGTTCATTGACTTGCCATTCGGCGGGAGAAAGCGTAACGTCCCAGGTGTCACCTGCCTTTATTGTTTTTTCCGCGACGGACAGCATCTTTACATAAATCGGAAAATGATTCCAATGTCCCAATGCGTCTTTTGTGTCCCACGGGTGATTGGCAAATACATAAGCCTCTCCGCGGTCGTGCATGGCTTGCGTGAGTTTGCTCCTGTATTCCAAGCCGTCGAAAAACGTTTCCGATCTTTTTTTCCTGTCTTCAAGGCTTGCACGGCAAAGTATTTTACGGACTTCTTCCGGCGTGTTTATCCTGAAATAGGTTATTTCCGTTTCGCCTTTTGATAACTTTTCCAAATCTTGACCGGCATAAAGCGCGATGGTTTGAAATTCTTCCATGAGGATGGGCGTTTTTTTTTCGGGCAAAAGTATCGGGCGATGGCGAAGTTTTATTTCGCCATCAAATTACATCTCCATCTTTTTTATTCTCTCTACTATATCGTTGAAAATCTGTTGATATTCTTCACTGATTTGACCGCATATAAGTTTGTTCACCAGAGAAAGTACCTCCAATTCCTGCGCTGAAAAACGGAGAGCGAAAAGGTTGAAGTCAGTATGACTGTAGTAATAAGCCTTCCTTTTTTTGCAGTATTCGACAGGAGCGAAAAAACGGAGATAGGTATCATGTTTCATAGCTTCCAAATCCGATTGAATCGTCCTTCGGGTAACGGAATAACCCAATTCACGCTCGCAAACTTCAACCAGAAGGGATGTTTTCACATAATCCGTTTTTCTCAGCATACGGTCAATTAATTTATATCGGGCAATGGCAAATTTGTTTTCCGGCATATAGGGATTTCCTTATAAGCTGTGATATTAAAAAATAGTTAAGGAAACCCTCTGCGGGCACCTGTGTCAATATTCAAAAAAAATACATGATCTAATTAGTGCCAAAAAAAAGCAGAGACGCAAAATTTTGTGTCTCTGCAACCCTGAAATAAATCATTATTCTCTATTAAGTAAAAGGATTTGCTTGAAGATGTGGAAAATACAGTTAATCTACGGTTCTTTGGCCGGAGGGCATCAGGGAATAGAGAATCACTTGCATTGGCGTTTGGATGTAACCTTCCAAGCTGCAACCGCCTTACAACGACCCTTACCTGTATCTCAAAGCGGCAGTGCGTGGGGAGATTACCGTGTCGCCCGATGATTTGGCATCGCTTGAGAACAATCTGCAAGTTGTCGAGATATTGGATGCTGCCGTGCAGAGCGGGAAGACGGGGGAGGTGATACGATTGAGGCAAAATGATTAATCGTTATTCAAAGGACAGATAAGGTGCCATCCGCGTCCTGTCCGCCTCTGAAAACTCTTCCGACAGGAACAGGTCTTCCCAGCCGTTCAGCCTCCCTTTCTGCTTGACATATTGCTTGATGACCCGCGCCTGACGGTAATTGATATACGGATGGCGGGCGAGGGAATCGGCAGGCAGGGCATTGACCGCAAGTTTGCGTATCAGCAGGGGATTGACGCAAAACCAGCCCTTAACCGCCTCATACCGTTCCTCGTCCATTCCGTACACCTCGGCAAGCTGGGTAATCGAATAAAAGCCGCCCATAAGCTCACGGTATTTCACAATCCGGCGGGAGAAGGCACTGCCTATGCCCGGCACTTTCTTTAGGGTAACGGTGTCCGCCGTATTCAGCTCGACAACGGTGCCTGCCGGAAACTTCTCCGCCTTCGGAAAAGGCTGATAAAAAGGACGTTTGGAGGAGACGGGAGGCGGTACGGCTTCCCTCCTCTCTTTCCGAACTTCTGCCGTTACCGTACTGCCGTCAGTCGCCGTTGGCGTATTACTGTCAGTCGCCGTTGCTCCGCTGTCCGGCAGATAAATACAAACAGGATTATAAACAGTTCCCGCTTCGGAATACAACCCCTGCCGCCCGCTATCCGTAAACATAACAGTCAGCCACGCCGCTGCAACCAATACAAGAAGAAGGATCAATGCCTGCCTCTCCCCTTTCGAGAAGTAAAAGAAATCACGCCAATTCATAGTCGAATAGTTTTGAATGGTTATAAGTACGTGATGTAAATTAGTTTATAGTAAATCTGCCGCGCGGTCGTCCCGAAGGGACGGGAGATTTCAGCCCCACATGCAGCGCAGCGGAATGTGGGGTTATAAGGACGCCGCCGACAAGGGAGTTCTGAAAGAACGATAAAATATATATTGTTACAGGTTGCATTGTAAATATGGTTTGTATTTGTATCATCCTTTCAGGATTTCATTAGGTCGTCCTTTCTGTAACCCCACATTCCGCTCCGCTTCATGTGGGGCTGAAAT
>LBCX01000441.1 GCA_001657575.1 Bacteroidales bacterium Barb4 | reverse complement strand
CACCGTCTTTGCTTTTATGAACAATCCTACATTTTGGACAATCCATGATGCTGTCTTTTTTTATTAACCGACAAAGATATGATTCTATGTTAATTTAACAATACCCTTTAATTTTCTCTCCAGAACCAACTAATTCATATCCTTTTTGAATTAAATGAATCTTGAATTCTATTGACAAATTCCTATAGGGATTACGAGAAGTCTTCTCTGTTGTTATTTTCGTATTCCATTCCCCCGACAAATTTTTCTTTCTGAATGCATATTCATTTAATAGAAATAAAATAAAAGTTAGATCCAATCCTTCAACTATTGTCGCGGAAACGTTCATTAAAAATTTACACATTTATCAATCATTTTAATTGTTAACCCTCACAAATTGCACCAACCCATAAATAGACATACTTTCATCCGCAAAAGTATCTTTTATTTTATACCTCTTAGTTTGTTTGCAAAAAAAGAAGGCAACCGCCCGCATCCGCAACGGTTGCCTTCTCCTCATTTTTTCCCCTCTTTATTAAGGAAGGTCAGGGTGCGATGCTACGGAATAACCGCACTCTGTATCTCCGTCCACGGTCCCTTTTCCCCTGTGGTATTTTCCCAGCGAAGGGCGAAATAAACCGTTTTCGCTTGAAGGTGAGTGTGAAAGGCGATTGAGTGTCAAACTCGCTGTGCAGCAGCTCGTCCCAGTCTGTCGGCGGAGTGCCGAGGATAGCCCAGCGGATTTCCGCGCTGCGTACACCGTGAGGCTTTGCGGGCCCCGTTTCGTCTGTGTCGCGAAAGTGAAGTTCGATCTTGGCGAGTACCGGCAGTCTGATTTCCGTTTCAGGATAAGTGGTCGGCACGGGGATAAGTGCGCCGCTTTTGATACGTCCCACGATGCCCATTGAGTTCAAATCGGCATCCGATACCAGCGGGTCGGCTGTCAGCGTTGCAACGAGCGTGCGCAGTATCGGTTCGTACTTTTTCCTCGCCTGATTTTTGGCAGAGGTGATGTTCGAGTTGCGCGTCTTCCGGTTCTGATAAGCCTTCCATGTTTTCTCCCATTCGTCTTTTGCAGGGGAAGAGTCTCCAGAATCCACGAATCAATGAGCTTCCACTGTGTAGCCTTGGCGATAGCCGTGTTAGTGATTAACTCCTGCGATGCGTTGAAATCCACATCTTTTCTTCCAATAGATTCTGTCATAACTTTACGTGTTTTTAATTAGTACTATGGATATATTGGTGCAAAAGTAACAACCTGTTGTTAAATATTGTCACATAATAACGTATTTTTCGTTCGGGGGAACCTGCAAGCAACGTAAGGGAGCCTGCGAGCAGCGCGAAAGAGCCTGCGAACGGCGCGAGGGAATGCAGGATTAAAGGACGGCACCGTCAGGAATGCCCTGAATCTTAGATTTGCCCCGTGCAAAAAAGCGTTACTATTGCAGGATAAAAAACACCAAATTCAAAAAGAAAGAAAGCCGTATAATAAACCATTGTCCTGAATACGGAAGACTTGTGTCCTTATGCGGTATTATGCGGCTTTTCCCTGAAATAAAGACCCGTATAAGAAATCAACCGTAAGTTATTAAGGTTCCTGGGATTATTTCAAGTTCCCTT
>LBCX01000440.1 GCA_001657575.1 Bacteroidales bacterium Barb4 | reverse complement strand
GTATTGTCGGCATAAATAATGGCACGCGACGAATTGACCAGAAGCCCGCACTGCTCATTCATCCCGTAATGGGCTACTTCTTCCAGACTGCCTCCCTGTGCACCCACACCGGGGACAAGCAGAAAATGCCGCGGCGCATACTTCCGCACATCCAGCAACATCTGCCCCTGCGTGGCACCGACCACATACATTATCCGCTCCTCATCCGCCCATTCCTGCGACTTCTTCAATACCTTTTCAAACAAACGCTCGCCGCCGGCATCCTCCGTAAATTGAAAATCCTGCGAGCCTTTGTTGGAAGTAAGAGCCAGCAGAATCACCCAGCCGTCGGGATAAACAAGGAAAGGCTTCACGCTGTCTTCACCCATATAGGGGGCGACGGTGACGGCATCCGCCTTGTTTGCACCGCCGAAGAAAGTGCGGGCGTACATCTCCGACGTATTGCCGATGTCACCGCGCTTGGCATCGGCAATAATAAACTGATCGGGATAGTTTTTGCGAATATATGCCACTGTCTTCTCAAAGGCAAGCAGACCCTTTACGCCCAGACACTCGTAGAAAGCCATGTTTGGCTTGAAAGCTACACAATAATCGGCTGTTGCATCAATGACAGCCTTGTTGAAAGCGAAAACAGGGTCTTCCTCGTTCAGCAGGTGTGGGGGTATCTTTGTGATATCGGTGTCCAGTCCTACGCAGAGGAAGGAACGCTTCCGTTGTATATTCTCGAATAATTGTTGTTTGTTCATACATTGATTGTTCTTACACGGTTTGTGCCGGTTTAATTTTGTCAATTACTTCATAGGCTTCATCGAAGCCTATCTCCACAGCACGTGCGCTTTGTATGCCGTCATGACAGCCTAACATATATAGCGTGTGATACAGATTATCTAAATCTTTACTGAGTTGTTTATCAATTTTACCGATTTGACCGATGTAATCATCTACTTTTTTGCTGACTTTGGGCTTCTCCATACCGTTAAGAAGCAGATAGGCATCCAAGGCGATAAGTACGCCGTGATGGGCTTTCTTGCAGGCATTGCGCACTTTCCGGCAACTGTTATAATGATGATCCTCATCCAAGCCGGCTTTTTCCAGAGTTTTCTTCGCTTTCTCCATATAGCGGATAGCCTCAGCGTAGTTCTTTTGCTTGATTTTCTGCAGTTCTTCCTGTGACATAATTTATGCGGGTTTGATTTTGTCAATTATTAAGTATGCTTCGTCAAAGCCGTCTTTCACCATACGTGCATCTAAGATGCCGTCGTAATAACCTTCCAAATGCAAGACTTTGTAAGCGATATTCAGGCGGTTCAGCAGTTTCTTATCAATCTTGCCTATTTGCTCTCTATAATATTCTATTGATTTGCGGCTTTTCTTCTCTATGCCTTTAAGGAGCAGATAGGCATCCAAAGCAATGAGCACACCGTTATAGGCTGTTCCGCAGGCAGTCCGTACATATTTGCAATCGCTGTATTGATTGTTTTCCTTACCGGCTTTCTTCAAGGTTTCTTTTGCATTATCCATATAGCGGATAGCTTCGGCATAGTTCTTTTGTTTGGTTTCCTGCAACTCTTCTTGTGACATGGGATAACAATGTTTCAAT